>BNUO01000070.1 GCA_025997415.1 Campylobacterota bacterium | reverse complement strand
TTGAGAGATGTTGGCGTTAATCCTGTTTAAAATCCTAAGCTAAGAGAGCCGTGAGGAGTGTTACCCCCCCCCCCCCATCTAGGGGCAGTTCATATCCCATGCCTATCCTAACACCTGCTGAGGGATTATCAATAGGATCATCAGGCGATACAAACTGCTGAAGAGCGCCTGTGATGAATAGACCCTGCGGATTGGCTGCATTAAGAGGAAGAGGAGAGAAGGGTTGCTACTGTTGCAATGATTGTAAGTGTTGCAAAAGGTGTTTTCATATGGAATATAGTAGTGAGATATGGCTTGTAGATCAAGTGCCGCAGGGATGAGGTTGCGGGTCAAGCCCGCAGGGACGACTTTATTGACCCTGCATACCGCCCGTCGCTCTCCGCAGTTACGGACGCGGGGACGCGTCCTACTGCTCCGCTGCGGGACTTGGGAGAGAGGAGGGAGGTTGGTGGGTGGTTGCCCGCTATCCGTAAGCTAAAGCATACGGTTAATAAAGTGCTGTCCCTGCGGGACTTGAGATTCTTCGGCTACGCCTCAGAATGACAGAGAGGGCGCACACGGACGAGATTGCGGGTCGCGGAGCAGTAGCGCCGAAGGCGCGTTACTGCGGAGGATTGCGGGTCAAGCCTGCAATGACAGAGAGAGCGCACACAATGACGAGAGAATGTCATTCTGAAGCGAAGCTGGAGAATCCCAGTCGCTATATCTTCTCCCTCAGTCGTTTGATTGCGTCATCATAGGCTTTGCGGCTGTTCTGCTCTTTGGCAAACTCGTAGTTGCGCATAGCCTCCACAAAGTTGCCGCTCTGTTCGTATATCCGCGCGATCTCGTAGAATGAGTTAGCGCGAACGATGTGCGCGTCATTGCCGCTTGCGAGTGCGAGCGCCTTGCGGTACGACCAGACCGATTCGGGCAGTAGATTTAGCGTGTGATACGCCTGTCCCAGATTGCTATACGCCTTCGTGAAACTCTGATTAACTATCTTCGCCTTTCGGTAGTGCGCGATCGCCTCTAGGGTTCTGCCTTCACGATACGACGCTTCGCCGAGTCTGTTGTGTATCTGCGCGTTGCGTAGATTTTCGCTGCCGACGGCGGGCAAGCTGATATTTGCGTCCAACTCGCGGATCGCTTGAGCGCTGATAGCTGCGTCGCGGCTGAGCGTCGAAAGCGTATTGATCGTCTCCAGATCGCCATCTGCACCGATACGAAAAACGATCCAGACATTGCCCTCGCTCTGCGGCGCTTCGTGGGTTTGGATCAGCGTCTCTCCCACATAGACAAAAACTCGCGCTCCGCTCCTAGTCAGCGCACTCATATCGCCTTTGCGGTTTGAAAAGTCATGCACGGCATAGACATAGCGAGCGCCAGAGTGCAGCTTGCGAATTGTGATCGTTTCGTAGGCGTTTTTGGTGTCTTCAACATCTTGCTCAGCGTCAAAGCCGCCCTTACGATCGTAGTAGATATGCTCATCGTCAAAAACCAAATGAGAGTCAAGGTCTTTTGGAGTTTTGCCCCAGCTTAGCACAATACGCAGACTATCGATGCTTTTGAGCACGGGACTAAGCGCGTAGGTTAAACCGTCGCACGGGCATTGAACCGTTAGATCGGAAAATCCATCTTTTTCGATCACAAGCTGCGTCTCGGCGTCGATCGGCTTTGCGCTTTTGATCACCGCTTTGCCTTTTGCGTCTGTGGTAACGCTGTCGGTTCGCTCGCCCTGAAACTGCAAATAGACAGACGCGCCCTTGATACGCTCGTCTTCGATCGTCGCGTCAAACACCTCAACGCTTATGGTTTGCGCAAAGAGTGTCGCTGCCAATATCAGCGCGATCGGCACGATTTTCATCAACATGCGGCTTCCTTTGACATAAATCATTAAATTATTTCAGATTTCTGCTTTATCGGATTGTACGGCAACAGTTCTTCATAATTTCTTCAAATCTTTTGCGTACGATACCGCCGTTTTAGGAGGCAAAATGAGCGCTACGGCAACTCTGTACATTGACGGTATGCGCTGCGCCGCCTGCCGCGATCGTATCAAACGCGCCCTCGCAAAACTAGGCGGCGTGATCGGCGCGGAAGTGAGCTACGAAAACGGCTCGGCAACGGTCGAATACAACGAAGCGGTCGTCAATCTCCAAGCGCTCATACAGTCGATCGAAAAGCTGGGCTACGGCGCGACAGATCACCCACCACAATCCGCTTGGCTAAAAGCCCTCCTGTTTTTGACGCTTGCGATCACAATCTTTTATGCGCTTGATTTTTTCGGAGTTTTCGCACTTGCGGCGGATTTTGAGCTTGCCACCGAGACGATGGGCTACGGTGCGCTCCTCGTCATCGGTGCGCTCACCTCCTTGCACTGTGTGGCGATGTGCGGCGGGATCAACCTCTCGGTCTGCCTATCGCTCGGAAGCGGCGGCGGGCGGCTGGGCGCGTTCAAACCCAGTCTGCTCTACAACTTGGGGCGCGTGGCGGGCTACGCGATCGTGGGCTTTTGTCTGGGCGCGATCGGTTCGCAGATTGCCCTAAGCGATCAGGCGCGGGGCGCGATTGAACTCTTTGCCGCCATTTTGCTGCTTGCCTTTGGTTTAAGCCTGATCGGTGTCATTCCCAGCCCGTCAAAGCTGCTGCCCAAACTGCCGCCGCGCCTTGCGCTCGCCTTCGCAAAACTCCGCGCAAACCAAAAAAGCGCGTTTGTCATTGGGCTGATCAACTCGTTTATGCCCTGCGGAGCGCTGATCGCTATGCAACTGTACGCGCTCGGCACGGCAAGCGCAGTTCGCGGCTCGCTTTCGATGGCGTTTTTTGCGCTCGGCACTCTGCCTGTGATGTTTATGCTGGGCGCGGCAAGTTCGATGTTGGCTCAAAAGTACGCGCTAAAAGCGCTTAGCGTCGGCGGCGTGATCGTCATGGTGATGGGCTTGACGCTGGGCGCAAGTGGGCTAAGCCTCGTCAAAACCGCTATGCCCGATCTAAGCGGCGTTGGCGCGGTCGTTGAAAACGCAAAGCGGCAAAACAGCGCAAGCGCAGAGAGCGAGGGCGATATACAGATCGTCCGCAGCACGCTTCAGTCGGGTCGTTACCCCGCGATCACGGTGAGCGCAAATAAACCCGTTCGCTGGGTCATCAACGCGCCGCTAGGAACGCTCAATGGCTGCAATTACCGTATGATCATCGGCGAATATGGCATTCGACACACCTTCAAATCGGGCGAAAATATCATCGAGTTTATGCCCAAACGCGAGGGAGTTTTCAGGTATAGCTGCTATATGGGAATGATCCGCAGCACAATCACAGTTACAGGAGCGGCAAATTGACAAACGAGATTTTAGGAGTTACGGGAATGACCTGCGCGGCGTGCGCGAGGCGGATCGAAAAGGTTGTCGGAAAACTAGGCGGTATTCAGAGCGCAAGCGTCAATTACGCCGCCGAAAAGCTCTCGATCTCCTTTGACGAACAGACGCAAACGATCGAAGCGATCAAAGCCGTTGTCAAAAAAGCGGGCTACGAAGCGGTCGATCTGGCAAGAAGCGGCGACTCGCACGACGAGGCGGTCAAAACGCTCAAGATCAAGCTGGCGATCTCGGCGATTTTTGCGATCCCGCTTCTGTATATCGCAATGGCGCCGATGATCGCATTCATCAATCTGCCAATGCCTTCGGCGCTAAATCCAATGCAGTTTCCCGCGCTCTATGCGCTGGTCGAACTGCTGCTGACGATCCCGATCGTAGCGGTTGGTTACAGGTTTTATCTGGTTGGTTTCAAGACGCTTTGGCAGCGCAGCCCAAATATGGACAGCCTCATCGCCATAGGCACAAGCGCGGCGATCTTGTATAGCCTTTACAACACGGCGCTGATCTTTACGGGCGGTTTTGTGCGGGTTGAATCGCTCTATTTTGAGAGTGCGGGCGTGATTATCACGCTGATTTTGCTGGGTAAAACGCTCGAGGCGATCGCCAAAGGACGCGCGGGCGAGGCGATCAAAAAGCTCCTTGAACTCACGCCAAAAACCGCGATCGTGCGGCGCGAAAGCGGCGATGTGGAGGTGGCGATCGAAGCGGTCGTCAAAGGCGATCTGCTTGTTGTCAAACCGGGCGCGAAGATCCCCGTCGATGGAACGGTTGTCAGCGGTGAGAGCGCGGTCGATGAGTCGATGCTCACGGGCGAGAGTCTGCCCGTGCTTAAGCGCAGCGGCGATACGGTTTTTGCCGCCACGATCAACGCGCACGGATCATTTCTCTTTTGCGCCCAAAAGGTGGGCAGCGAAACGGCGTTAGCGCGGATCGCAAAGCTGGTTGAGGAGGCGCAAGGCTCAAAAGCGCCGATCGCGCGGCTTGCCGATGTGGTTTCGGGCTACTTTGTGCCAATCGTCTGCGTTATTGCCGCCGTTGCGGGCGTTGCGTGGTTTGCTTTCACGCGCGATCTTGAATTTGCGCTGACGATTTTCATCTCAATTTTGGTCATTGCCTGCCCCTGCGCACTTGGGTTAGCAACGCCAACGGCGATTATGGTTGCCACAGGCAAAGGCGCACAGCACGGGATACTGATCAAAAGCGGCGAGGCGCTGGAAATGGCGCACAAGATCAGCGCGGTTGTACTCGACAAAACGGGCACGATCACGCTGGGACAGCCCTCTGTAACCGATGTGATCGCCTGCGGTATCGACGAAGCGCGGCTGCTGCTAATCGCCGCCTCTGCCGAAGCGAACTCCGAACACCCGCTCGCACGGGCGATCGTCAAATCTTGCAACGAAAAACTACTCAAAACTAATAGTTTTACATCGCTTACTGGGCTTGGGATCGAGGCATTTATCGATGGGAGCGCAGTACTGATCGGAAATCAGAAACTACTTGCAGATCGTGGCGTTGAGATTGGCGAACTAGCGATCGCGGCGGATAAACTTGCGCACGATGGCAAAACGGCGATGTTTGTTGCCATCGGCGGCAAACTTGCGGGCGCGATCGCCGTTGCGGACACGATCAAACCGAGCAGCCGCGCTGCGATCGCGCGACTTGGCGAAATGGGTCTTAAAGTGGTGATGATCACAGGCGATAACCGCGAAACGGCGGAGGCGATCGCACGAGAAGCGGGCGTTAGCGCTGTACTTTCAGAGGTACTTCCGCAGGATAAGGCACGCGAGGTGCAAAAGCTGCAAGAGGCGGGCGAAATAGTGGCGATGGTGGGCGACGGGATCAACGACACGCCCGCGCTTGCCCGCGCCGACATCGGCATTGCGATCGGCAGCGGAACAGATGTGGCGATCGAATCGGCAGGGATTGTACTGATGCGAAGCGACCTTTTAGATGTGCCAACGGCGATCGAATTAAGCCGCCGCACGATCGTCAATATCAAGCAAAATCTCGGCTGGGCGTTTGGCTACAACATCTTGGGCATTCCGATCGCCGCAGGAGTTTTGTACCCGTTTTTTGGCATTCTGCTTAGCCCGATTATCGCTGCGCTGGCGATGAGTTTAAGCTCGGTTTCAGTGCTTACAAACGCTCTCAGGCTCAAGCGATTCAAACCCATCAAAAAGGAAAAACTGTGAAAAAAATTGTCCTGATCGCCGCGCTCTTGATGGCGTTTGGCTGCTCAAAACTCGATGTCGTCGGCACAGACTCGACCCGCGCTTTTGGCGAGATGGTCTCGGCGGCGGGAGGCGCAAAAAACCGCTTCGGAGAGGCGGAATTAAACGGCGGTTTTGGCGGCTTTACGATCGCCGCACCCGATCAAACCGCGCTATTTTTCTGGGGCGATGGCGCAGGAGTTCGACTGAGCCTCGCGCCGTTTTTGGAGGCTGGACTGGACGAGGACAAGCTGCCGATTTGGATTAAAAGCGATGGTCAAAAACTAACAATCACCGCTAAGCTGGGCGAGGCTTCCACAACTGCGATCGGCGCATACGAGTCGATCGTCAAAACCAACAGAGCGGCGGTCGGCTACCACGCCGCGCTCGATCACTACGGCGTCAATCTGGGCAACGGCAACCTCTTTGAGTGGGCAAAAGATCTGGCAAAAAACGATAAAGATATGGTTTTTGTGCTCGATCCTACGCCGTTTATTGCCGCCGGAGTTGATGTCAATGCGGTTTCGGGCTGGATTTTTGCCAAAGTTACCATTGACGATGAAAACGGAAAGCCGATCGAAGTCGATAAGCTGCTCAAGCCGTTTAATTTACGCTAAGATCGCAGACAAAAACAAGGAAAACCAATGGAAAACACAACGCTAAAAGTCGATGGAATGTCCTGCCAACACTGCGTAAAAGCAGTTAATGAAGCGCTTGCGCCTCTTGCGCAAAATGTCGTTGTCGATCTAAAAGCAAAAACAGTTTCGTTTGCGATCGACATCGAAAAACATAGTTTAGATGAGGTTAAAGCCGCGATCGACGATGCGGGATACGATGTCGTTTCGTAGCAGCAGATGAAGACGATTTTGGCAGTTGATGATGAGCCAAAAATCACAGAAGCGATCGCATCGTATTTAGAGTATAGCGGCTACAGAGTGATCACTGCGGAAACGGGTGAAACTGCGCTCAAACTCTTTGAAAAAGAGGCGATCGCGCTGGTTTTGCTCGATCTAATGCTGCCCGATTACAGCGGTGAAGAGCTATGCGAGATCATACGCAAACGATCAAATACGCCAATCATTATACTCACCGCAAAAACCGCCAAAACTGATACGATCAACGGGCTAAAACTGGGCGCTGATGATTACATCACAAAACCGTTTAGCCTGCCCGAATTAGTCGCTAGAATTGAAGCGCTTCTGCGCCGCAGCGAGAGCGGTAATGAACGACTAAAAATCGGCGATATTGAAGTAGATACTAAGCTAAAAATTGTACGAAAAAATGGCGAGACAATCACGCTTACACAGAGTGAAACTAAGCTATTTTTTGCTCTCATCAACGCCAACGGCGAATCGCTGTCGCGTGAGCGGCTGATCGACGCTGCGCTGGATATTGATTTTGACGGTTACGATCGCGTTATCGATACGCACATCAAAAATCTGCGTCAAAAGATCGAATCCGATCCAAAAAACCCGCGCCTGATCATCACCGCACACGGACTAGGCTACCGTTTTGCAATTTAATATCACTCTTCGATCGCAGCTAAGTTTAGTGATTTTATTTATCACGCTTCTATGCGTTACAATCGCAGGATTTTTGGCAAACCATATGCTGCAAGGGCAGTTTGATCACTACGCGATCGATCGTGAAAAAACGCGCCTTGATCTGCTTGTTTCAAACCTATCGATCGCGTATGGTTTTGACGGCTGGAACAGGGATTACATTCACGGAATCGGCATGAGTGCGCTTGGCGATGGATATTTGATCAAAGTTTTTGATGATCTAGGTGTGATCTGGGACGCAGAAAATCACGATATGAGCAGATGTGTAGAGATGATGTCTATGATCACCGAACAGATGGAGATCAAACGCCCAAATAGTAACGGAGCGGTGATCACACAACGGTTTGATATTACAGATGGCGATCGCGCACTCGGATCTGTTGATATTAGTTATTATGCGCCGTTTTTTTTGAGTGAAAATGATTTTATTTTTCTGGATAAACTCGCGCTGGTTTTTATCTATTCTAGCATTGTAGCGGCAATTTTATCATTTATCGCAGGAAGTCTGCTCGCATTTCGTATTTCAAAACCGATTGTGCTCAGCGCAAAAAAAGCAAGAGAGATCGCGCTTGGTAACTACGATCAACAGCTTGCGGAAAAAACCCATACGCGCGAACTAAGCGATCTACAAAACGCGATCAATTTTCTTGAAAATCGACTTAGTACGGCGGTGTTACTGCGAAAGCGTTTAACATCTGATGTTGCCCATGAACTTCGTACGCCCTTATGCGCAATTTCCTCTCATTTAGAAGCAATGATCGACGGCGTTTGGCAACCGACAAACGAACGATTAAATAGCATTCTTGACGAGGCGCATAGAGTAACGGCTCTGATCGCGGATCTGGAAAATCTCGCGGAAGCCGAAAGCGAAAATATCGTGCTGGAAAAACGAGAAATTGATCTTTTATCGCTGGCAAAAAATAGCGCGGCGGCGTTCGCGGGCGAGCTTCAAAAACGCAATTTAACCATCGAAGTGCTTGGCGTTAGTACGATCGTTATAGCCGACGAACAACGAATTATGCAGGTGATCGCAAATCTGCTTAGTAACGCGATCAAATATGCATATAAAACCGTTAAAATTAGCGTTATCACTGTTGATCATTTTGCCAAAATCTGCGTAATCGACGATGGAGACGGAATTGACGAAAACGATATTGATTTTGTGTTTGAACGATTTTACCGCGCCGATCGATCGCGAAGCCGCAAAACTGGCGGCGTTGGGATTGGACTTGCGATCGTAAAAGCGATTATCACCGCGCACGGCGGCGTTGTCCGCGCCTTTATGCGCCCAACAACCTTCACCATAACGCTCCCAATCGACTAGGAGCGATAGAAATGCTTCTTATCCTGAATACACCCACCTCTTGTCATTCAATGCCGCTAAACCTAAACTAAAAGCGAGTCTGACGCTCCAAAGTATTGAAAAAAATATGAAAAAACATATTTTTCTTCATAATTTCTACATAACTATTGCGTAAAGTAACGGCGTGACAGTTTTTCATAGGAGGTTAAATATGAGAAAAACACTATTTCTGGCAACGCTTATTTTAGCGTTCGGTTTTTGGGTAAATCTCCATGCCGACATAGTGAAAGTGGGAACGAAGACGATCGTTAATGATTCGTATTCGTTTAAGGCGGAGTTTGTCGAAAAACCTAAAATAGGTGAAACCATTTTGCGCGTAACGCTATGGGACAAAGACGGCAAACAAATAACCGATTTGGACATAATCGGCAGTTACGATATGGCTTCTATGGCGGGGCAACACTCGATGGCATCAAAGATAGTTTCCACCAGCAAAAGCGGGTTTTATCTGTTTCCGATCCGTCTTGTGATGCGCGGCAAATGGGAGGTTACCCTCATCTTCAAAACGAAAGCTGCAAATGACGCTCCCGCCACGGAATTGTATATCGCAACGATACCGGTGAGTATCTAAGATGAAACGCACACTCGTAGCGATCGTTGCGTTGGCTGCAAAGAGTATTTTTGCAGCGCAAACGCTCTTTGGAGCAGAGAGTTTATTGTATTTTGAGGCACAGGGGGCCGTAGGCTATTCTTCTGAGGAAAACGGTGCAATCTATCGCTCTGCAACAATGGACGATGTGATGCAAAAAAACTCTATCGGTTTTGACCTGATCCAGAAGTTTTCCGCCGAGACCGCAGATGTGGCAAGCGTTGGTTTTCAACTGCGTTTAGTATACGACGCAGATATGAAAGAGGTCGAAACACAGGTGTTCAACGCATATCTGAAAGGCAAAACGCCCGCAGGCGATTTGTGGATAGGGCATGACCGTATAGCCTTCGGTCTTGCTTCCTACTGGGACACGCACGGCGACTTGTTACAGCCATTGCCGATGTATGGTTTTGGTTTTGACCGCGATTGGGGAGGGGGCTACTCCAAAGATTTTTCAAACGGCGACCTAAAAATTGCTATCACAACCGGTACCGGTATGGGTTTTGAAATAGACGAAAACTTTTTGGGAAGTGCGCGCGGATCACTAGGTGTGCTTAACTATGATAATTACAACATAGGATTTTCTCTAATGGGAGGAAAGATCCCTGAGACTATGGGGTACGAGATCATGGATATGCGCAAAGATCTGTTGATCGGTGGAGTAGATATTGCCTTTAACTATAACAATATCGAGCAAAAAGCTGAGATCAACTATGGTGAATGGGGCGACAAACGAGCGGTTGCGGCATTTTATCGTTTGGGCGTTAATTTTTT
>BNUO01000069.1 GCA_025997415.1 Campylobacterota bacterium | reverse complement strand
AACATCTAACATATAGAGTTTGAACACATCTTTGCCATACGCGGCAAGCGGCAATGAGGGCGTTTCTATGCGATTAATTTTATATGCCAATCCGACCCGTTCCAACCAATAAAATGCAGACTCAAACTGACTAGCGCGCGCACCCTCTTTCATATCGCGGTAAATAAACTGTTTATTTTCTTTGGCAAGTTGGCGCGGTAGCGAATCCCATATCAAGCCCACTCGTGGAATAGACGGCGCGTCGATGTGCTTGCTGAAGTCGCTCCCATAATCGCGCAAAATATCGCGTTGGATATTGCGCACTTGATCGTAATCTCCGGTTTGTACAAATGTTTGCACAGCTTTTGGCATACCGCCGACAAAATAATACTGTTTTAGCCGTGCGATCAATTCACTCTCGATCACACTCAAATAGCGGTAGTTTTTATCGCGAATAATCATCTCGTAGCGTTTCTCGTCTAAGGCATTCAAAAACTCCGCAAAACTCATTGGATAGAGTTCCAGTCTATCGACTTTGCCAACAGGAAATGAATTGCCTTGATGAATAGCAACGCCTAGCAGACTTCCTGCGGCAATGATCTGATATTGTGGCGCATTCTCGCAAAAGTATTTAAGCGATGCTAAAGCGCGATTACATTCTTGAATTTCATCAAAGATGATCAGCGTATCCTCTGCGCCAATCTTGAATCCAACTTTATACTCTATTTGATTGACGATGGCTTCCGGATATAAATTATTCTCAAAAAACGCACGCGCCGCAACATCAAGTTCAAAGTTGATATAGGCAACTTTTTTGTAATGTGTTTTGCCAAACTCCTGCATAAGCCAAGTCTTGCCGACCTGCCGCGCACCATCGATCAAAAGCGGTTTTCTGGCTTCATTTTGCTTCCATGCGATCAGTTTTGCTAGTAGGTTTCGTTGCATATTTCGCCTCTTTCTGTGCGGTTTTACCACAATTATAGCCCGATTATTCACAAAGTCCAATGGAGTTTGTGTAAGTTTTGACATTTTATCGAGGGGAGTTTGTGCAATAAAGGCTTGGAGTGCCGTAGTAGTCCTCGCACAGAGCGCTGCCACGCCGCATAACCATACAGTACAAGCCGCCCGTGCGAGGCGTAGTGGCACTTAGAGTACAATACTTCTCTAAACTAAGGAGGTTGCTGAAGTGATCGAGACAATCACAGTGCGCTACGAATCCGCAGAGCAGATGGAGTCGGTTATCCAGAGCCGCTATCTACACATAGCGCCCTGTGTACTCATTACCGTTTTTGCGGGCGAAGATGACTCGATCCACGCGATTGGCGCTGCGCTCGAAACGCTACTTCCGCAGGCGGTGATCATCGGCGCGCACTACGGCAATTCGTTCAACTTGACGGCAGACGATCGCGGCTTGGGCTTCATCTACATCACCAGTTTTGAGCAGACGAAACTCATTAGCTTTGAGTGCGCCACGCTCCAAGCAGCCGCCGAAACCGCCGCAACTCTTGGCGACATCGACTACCGCCTCGCCCTGCTCTTTGGTTCTGGCACGCTAAGCGACCTCACCGCGATCACCAAAACGCTAAATAAAAGCATTCAAAATGTACTGGGCGTTTTCGGCGAACACGGCTTGCTGCTCTCTGGCGGGCGAGTGGTAGAAGGCGGCGTTAGCGGCGTCATCTTTGACAACCCAAAACTTGCGATCAGCAGACGAAGCGACACGGTTTTTCTCTGCATTGGCAAACCGCTGACGGTTGGCGCGGTAGAGCGCGAACGACTAAGCGCGATCGATTCGATGAGTACCGCCAATTTTCTCACCCGCTACTTTGGCAGCTTGTGCATTCCGCAGGGCTTTGCGCTCGTTCGCATGAGCGATCGCAAGGTTGTGATGCACCTAGTAGATCTCAAAGTTCTGGAGGGTCTGCAAACGGGCGAAGTCGTACGGATCGCCTATGCGCCGCACTTGCTTGAGGAGGAGGAGAGCGAAACGGCGGAGGCGATCTGGCAGTTTGTCGCTCCATCGGACGCGCATATCTACGCTGGCGGCGCAAGGGCGGCGGGCATTGTGCTGTCAAACTCAAATGGCACGGTTTCGCTCAAATCGATCACGCTTGGGCTGTGCGAAGATGAACGCCCAATGCGCCTTGCGGTTCGCGTCGATACGACCGCGCTCGTGCGAACGCTCACCCATCTGCTAAACGCCGTCAGCGCCGATCTCGCCGAACAAGCGCGGCTTATGGCAACCTGTCCGTTGCCGACAAACAACAGCTCGCGCTACGACACGCTCACCAAACTGCCCGGGCGCAGCCTGTTTTTTGAGCAGATCGACTTGGTGGCAAATCCCGCCGTTGCGCTGCTAAACATCAACCGTCTGCGCGACATCAACAATCTGTACGGTTTTCAGGCGGGCGATCAGTTGCTGGTTGAACTTTCGCAGGTACTCCAGCACGCGCTTGGCGAAGATATGCGGCTCTTTCGTCTGGGCGGCGACAGCCTTGCTGTGCTCTGCGACGGCATTGAAATGGACGATTTTCGGCGCAGGATTGAGGCGATTCAAACGCTTACAAGCGAGATGATCTTCCTAGAACATACGCTCGGCGCGTCCAATATCCGTCTGTCGGCGGGCATTGCGTTTGGCGCACAGCAGATTCTTTCGCGCGCAGAGTCGGCTCTTCGCAGAGCAAAACGCGCACGCGCCCCGCTTGCCATCGCTCTAGGCGACGATGTCGAACGGAGCAAATCGCATACGCGAATGCTTGAAACGATCAAACAGGCGATCATTCAACCTTGGTGGGTTATGGCGTACTACCAGCCGATCGCACGGTGCAGCGATGGCGAGATCGTCAAATACGAAGCGCTCATTCGTATGCGCGACTCCAAAGGCACGGTGCATTCGCCCGCCGCGTTTCTTGACCTCGCAAAAATCTCGCGCTACTACCACGAACTAACTCGCATTATGATCCGTAACGCTCTTTCGCTCTTTCGCAACCGTACCGATAGCGTGGCGATCAATCTCGCACCCGAAGATCTGCAAAACAGCGAAACCATGAGCTACCTCGCCGCCGAGATCGCAAGCTACGACGAGCCTTCACGAATCACGATCGAAGTTACCGAATCGGAGATGATTGAGGACTACAAAATCGCAGTCGCGGCGATCGCGGAGATCAAAAAATGGGGCGCAAAGATCGCGATCGACGATTTTGGCAGCGGATACAGCAACTTCACCTATCTCATCGAGTTTGAAGCCGACTACATCAAGATCGACGGTTCGATCGTCCAAAAGATCGACAAAAACGAAAAGGCGTATCAGACGCTGCTGGCGATCGTAGATTTTGCAAAACGGCTTGGTGCTGAGACGATCGCCGAGTTTATCTCCTCTGAAGCGATCGCCGCAAAAGCAAAGGAAGCAGGCGTGGATTACCTGCAAGGTTATCTCATCGGCGTCCCCGCGTCAATGTAGCTTCCTGTCGGCGGGCTACTCTACGGTAACGCTTTTGGCTAAGTTTCTCGGCATATCCACATCATTTCCAAGTCGAATGGCGATCTCAAGCGCAAGCAACTGGATAGCGACCATCATCTCAAAAAACTCCAACATCGGGTGCGATCGTTCGTCCATTTGCAGTACATCATCGGCAAACGCAAAGTGTTCGCTTGTGATCGCTAGGAGCGTTGTATCGCGTGCGATCAGCTCCTCGACATTGCTGCGCATTTTTTCTCGCAGCAGCGTGTGCGGCATTAGCGCGATCGTAAAGAGTTTGGAGTCGGCAAGCGCGATCGGACCGTGTTTCATCTCGCCTGCCGGATAGCCCTCCGCGTGCATATAACTGATCTCTTTAAGTTTAAGCGCCCCCTCAAGCGCCAACGGGTAGAACAGATCGCGCCCAATAAAGAAAAATCCGTGTCCGTGCAGGTAGCGTTTGCTTAATCGTTTGATCTGCTCGTGGCGATCGGGTTGCACCATCAGCGTTTTGACGCTCCGCCGCGCCGCATTTGTCTCCGCCGTCATCTGCTCCTCGTCCAGCGCACCCCGTTTTTGCGCGATAAAGAGCGCGAGAAGCCAGAGTACCATCGTCTGCGTTGCAAACGCCTTTGTACTCGCCACACCCTTTTCAATGCCCGCACGAGTTAGTAGCGCCGCATCAGCTTCGCGCACGATCGAACTGTTATCAACATTGCAGATCGCCAGCGTTTTTAGCCCGCTTCGCTTCGCCATTTTGAGCGCCTCAAGCGTGTCCGCCGTCTCGCCGCTTTGACTGATAACGATAAAAAGTTCGTTGTTTCGTAGCATGGGATCGCGGTAGTGAAACTCGCTGGCGATCTCCGCTCTAGCCTCGATCCGTGAGAGCCGTTCAAAGAGATAGGTTGCGGCAAGCGCGGCGTGATAACTCGTGCCGCAGGCGCAGAGGCGCAGGCTCTCAACGCCGTCGAAAAACCCCTCTGGCAGCTCGTCAAGCCGCACTCCCGAAGCCATCACGCGCGACATCAGCGTCTCGCTCATAACCTTGCTCTGCTCGTATATCTCCTTTTCCATAAAAAAGCGAAAACCCTCTTTTTGCGCCGAACTTTGCGAGATCGGCAGCGGTTTTTTCTGCGCCGTCATCGGAGTTTTGCCCACAAATAGACTCAGCGTTTCAGCTGTCGCCCAGCCCCAACTGCCATCTTCAAGGTAGATCGCGTTGTCGCAAATGCCGATCAGCGGCGCGTCGCTGGAGGCAAAAAACCGCCCGCGATCGCCATCTCCGATCTGAAGCGGCGATCCTTTTTTGGCGAAAAAGATCGTGTTTTGCACCCCTTCGTCGATGAGCAAAATCGCATATGCGCCTTCGATCGCCTCAATCGTCTGCTCAAAAGCGCGGTAAGCGTCCTGTTCGCGGGTCAAAAACGACTCGTACAGATGTACAATCACCTCCGTGTCGGTCTGGCTCAAAAACCCAACGCCCTGTTTGGTCAGCTCCTCTTTGATCGGAAGGTAGTTTTCGATAATCCCGTTATGCACGATGTACGAATGCCGCCCTTGGTGCGGGTGGGCGTTGATCTCTGTCGGCTTGCCGTGCGTCGCCCAGCGGGTGTGCGCGATACCAACCGCAAACCCTTTTGGCTCAAACGGAGCGGTTTTTGCGACGAGGTTTGCGAGCTTGCCGACCGCTTTGAACGAATCGATCTTCGAGCTTTGCATCACCGCCATACCTGCGCTGTCGTAGCCGCGATACTCCAGCTCTTTCAACCCGTCAAGGAGCGTCTTTTTGACATTTGTACTACCGATAAACCCGACAATTCCGCACATATTAAACTCCTGTTTGTTGTGATAATCTACGAATGCCATCAATCAATACATGAAAACTATGCGAGGTATTATTCTCTTCTGTTAAAAGTTGCGATAACTCTCGCGCACAACCTATTTTTTCAAACGATTTGAACATGCGCCGTAACTCATTGGACGGAGAGTTAATCGCGTCAGGATTTTTGGTAAAACGCTTTTTAGTTTTTTCTTTAACACTACATTTACCATATACTTTTTCTAGCGCTGAAAAGTCGCCTAAATACCAACTCTCTAACTCCTGACACGCAATACGCACTAATACATCATTGCTCTGTGCTGCACTGCACAAGCTGAGTAATCTCTGCTTAATTATCTGACAATTTGCGCCATCGTTATCTCTAACGATCATAAAACGATCGTCTTGGTTTTGATTTCTAAAAGTACGAAGCTTTTTTGGAATGCTTTTTTCAAGATCGCTTTTTCCTTCGTGCGCTATACATAGAAAATGTTCTCTATCTACCATACTAAATAATCTGGGTAGTAAGCCTTGCAGAAATACAGCCATTGATTTTTCTTCCACTAGAAATATGATACGCCCCATTATTGCACTCGGTTTAGATTTTCAAATAGTCCTTGCTTCCACAAATATCCCGGTTGGTCGCCCTCGTTGATTAGCTCTTGCAAGGTTTGGCTGTCTGCGGCAGATACTATGGTTGTAAAGCCGTCAGTTTTACGCAGACAGTATATTTCATTCAAATTAAGCGCATTCATAAAATCAGGTGAATGGGTCGATATAAACACCTGTCCTCCTCGTTTGGCGTAGAGGCGAAACTCCTCCGCCAGCTCTGGTAGTAGCTCATGATAAAGCTGATTTTCGGGTTCTTCAATGGCAAGCAGAGGAAATGGTTTTGGATCATTTAGTAAGACCAAATATGCAAACATTTTAATTGTGCCGTCCGATACATAGCGTGCAATGAACGGATCTTTAAAACTGCCATCTTGAAAACGCAAAATCAAACGACCATCTTCTGTCTGCTTTGGTTCTATGATTGAGACGCCGGGTACTCGTAACTTCATTGCGTTAAGGACACGATCAAAACGCTCTCTATGATGTTCAAATAAATAGTTTGCCACCAAAGCTAGATTATCGCCGTTAACCGATAGGTGTTCGGCAAAACCATCTTCTTGGCTAGGTCGAGCTTCTGAAACATGAAAATCCGAAATATGCCAATTTTCGATCATGGCGCGAAATGCTTTTGCCGCCTTAAAACGATCAAATTGCCCAAGCCCTTTGATAGCCAAAATATCGGGCGCGTCAAGTGCCTGAGGTTCGCGTTCTAGTTCTGTATCGGACTTGAAAAAATCCTCTTCATTACTAACGGCATAGCCTTTGCCATCAGAAAAGTCTAGAAAATGGAATGGTCTGCCGCTTTCACCTCGTTTATAGCGTAAATACTCACGACCAACAGATACACCTTTTTCGTCATTTCTGATCATAAGAGAATATGTAACAAGGCGACTTTTGTATGCAATATCCAAGCGAAATTGAAGCGTAATTTCTATCGGTTCGTTAGCAAATCCTCTAGTTGCAACCTCTTTGTATCCGCCGCGTTTTGCCAACGCTTTGCTCACATTCATGATTAGCGAATCTTTCAAAAACGAGAAAAGATCAAACAGCGTTGATTTGCCTGTCCCATTTGCACCGATCAATACGCATAGATTCGGAATGCGATCGATCTTTGTATCGCGGAACAGTCGGTAATTCTTAATTTCAATTGACTCAATATTCACTACCGCTCCATTATTGATGATTGCGATTGTAGCGCTACTTTCCTAAGCCGAGCGGGTTAGTTCGTCCAAGACCTCGTCGCTTGCTTTGCAAAAACCGCTGCTTTTTTCGATCAAAAACAGATCGTTTGCGTGCCGTTTGATCGTGGAGATTTTCGCAGTTGCAATATCGATTCCGCGCCGATCGAAAACATCGATAATAAACGCCATCAGCCCCTGCTGATCTTGCGTATCAATACTCATTTTTGCATAACTTGGCGAATGAGCGCAATCGATCGTAATCTCTTTTTTCTTGATCGATGGATGCGGATATTTCATCGTGCGGCTCATATCAATTCCGTTTTCTACAAGCGTAGCTATATCTCCGATCGGCTCTTCGAGCGGTTTGCGAAAGAACATACGAAAGAGTTTTGCGCCGTCAAAGAGTTTGAAAATCTCCATCGCACCCAGATCGAGCCAGCTTAGTTTTCCAAGCAGCCAACCGAGATTAAACGGTACTTTGCTGATAATGTCCAGCGTTAGCACAGGCTGACTGATCGCGATAAATCCTACGCGATCAATTTCGCTGGCTTTCTGCGCGTAATCAACAATTTCACGCGGCTTGTACTTAAGGAAAAAGAATGTTGAATCGATCCCCAAAATATGCTTTTGAAGCTGCGGCGAAAGCGCGGCAAAACGATCGTAGGCGACAAGCTGCCGCTCTTTTCGCATGCGCAAAGCCGCCTCGCTCAACTGCTCTTTTTTGCCAAGCGCCCCCTGCGTTCGTTGAAATAGTTCGCGCAAAAGTTCGGCGATAAAATGTGTATAAATAGCGTGCGAAACACTCCGCATATCGGCGATCGTAAGCAGATAGAGCATTAGAAGCGTTCGCTTGTCTCCAACACGCGCGGCAAACGCCAAAATCACGCGATCGCTGTAAATATCCTCCGTGCGGGCAACGGAACTCATATGGGTGTGGATTCGTATCAAGTGTGCGCCCAGTTCAACCTGCTCCTCGCTCAGACCCAAAATCCTCGCAAAAGCCGCAAACCGCTTCGCGCCGACCTCGCTGTGATCCTGCGTGCCGCCCTTGCCGCAGTCGTGCAAAAGCGCCACGAGCCGCAAAAGTGCGCGATCGCTCTGACTAAGCGTCTCGTATAGCTTTCGCAGCGATCCGTCAAAGGCGCTAATCGACCGCAGAGTGAGGATCGAATGCTCATCAACGGGGCGGGTGTGGTAGCCGTCAAACTGCGCTAGATACAAGATGTGTTTTAGCGGCTCAAAGAACAGTTCGAGCTTGTCGGCGTGGGCAAGCGCTTCGATAAATAGGTGCGTATCTTCGCGCAGGAAAAACGCCCAGATGATCTGACGCGACTCGCGGCTAAGGCGCTGCGGCAGCTTGGCACGGTGAAGCGCCATGACAAACGAAATGTCAAACTCCGTGCCGATCGGCGCGTCAAACGCCTCTTTGACGAGCAGTTTCAGATTGGACGGACGAATGGCAAAGTTTGGCTCGGTCAGTTTGGCGATATAAAAGGCGCAATGGCGATTCATCTGCGCAAGCGAATGCAGGAGTTTTTTGAGCAAAAACCGCTCTGCTTTGCGCGTTTTGGTGTCGCTAAAACCCAGTAGCTGCGCCACTTCGCGCTGGTATTGAAACAGGAGCGAATCGACCTTTTTGCGTGTCAAAAGGTGCAGCGCGACGCGCACGCGAAAGAGCATATCGAGCGCTTGGTGAAATGTGCGGTAATCTTCTTCTTCGATCGCGCTGCCGACAAGGTCTTTGGTGCTGCTCACGCCGTAGAGAACTTTGGCGATCCAAAAGAGCGTATTTGCGTCGCGCAGACCGCCTGTTGCCTCTTTGATATCCGGCTCCATCGTGATCGGCTTTTTGGCGCGGCGGGCGTTGTACTCGTCGATTTTGAGCGCGATATACTCGCGTTGATTGTGGTGGCGAATGCGGTTTAACGCGCCCTCGATCTCAACTTGCAAGATACGCGATCCGTAAAAAAACCGCCCCTCCAACATCGCCGTTTTGATCGTTAGATCGCTCTTTGCCGCCGCCTCCAACTCCGCAGTCGTATGGACGCGATGTCCCAAGTGCAGCCCCGCGTCCCACGCCAGATACAAAATGCGCTCAATGATCGGCTTGATGTTGTAGCCCGCAACCTCCTTATAGACGATCATCAGATCGATGTCCGAAAACGGCGCACACTGCTCACGACCGAAGCTGCCAAGCGCCAGAAACGCGATCGGCAATGCGCTAAACGGCGGCGTGAAATCGCCAAAGTGCGATCGCAACACAAAGCGGTAGAGACGGGCGATAAACTCCTCGATCTCGCGGGCGTGGGCGATGAGAAAACTGCGCGTGTGCTGCGGCGAAAATTGCCGATCAAGCGAGGCAAAATAGACCGCTTTTTCCTCTTTGAAGAGCTTTGCGATCGTAAAATCGTCCGAGTCTTTTTCGATCAACTGCTCCAGCGTTTCGGGAAAGTTTTCGCGCACTGCCTGCTCCTTTGTCTTAGCTCTTATATTAGCAAGATTGATTGGGCAATTTTGCCGAGTTTGGTGGTTACTAATTGGGCACAACGAACACCGTTCGCGCGTTGCGGCGAGAATATGCGCCTAACATTCTGAGCGAAGCGAAGAATCTCAGTCCGCCTTTAGTGGTTTCCCGTCATTGCAGGCTTGATCCGCAATCTCATTAAAAGAAAAGGACACGAGATTGCGGCTTTCCTTCTCAGTTGCGTCCGCTTCGCTCCCTACTGCTCCGTTGCCGCAATTGTCCCTGCCAATCATTTCGATGACACTTTTCGCTAGAAAAGGGTCATCGAAAGGAAACCACAATGTTCAGTGCAAAAGAGGACAACACCGTATCAAGAGAACAGGTAAAGAGGCTTCGT
>BNUO01000068.1 GCA_025997415.1 Campylobacterota bacterium | reverse complement strand
GGCAAGATATTAACTGCCCTCTCCAACCACTCGTTTGAATTGGAGTTAATCGTTGTAGATGACGCGTCTCGCGACAACAGCGTAGCGATCGTAGAAAAGATCGCAAAAGAGCCGCTGCCAAATGGTGTAACATTGTCGTTGCTTCGACATCAGATCAATCGCGGAAAAGGCGCTGCGCTAAAAACAGGACTAATGAGTGCAAGCGGTGATTTTGTAGGTATTCAAGATGCCGATGATGAGTATGATCCAAAAGATTACCTCACACTATTAACGCCGCTTTTAGAAGGAAAAGCAGATGTTGTTTATGGCTCTCGCTATCTCAAACTCGGTGCAAGGAGGGTGCTGTACTGGTGGCACACTTGGATGAATAAAAATCTAACAGCCGTGTCAAATATGATGACCAATTTAGACATTACCGATATGGAAACTTGCTACAAACTTTTTAGCAAAAAGGCTATCTCCGCAATCGCGCCAACCTTGAAGGAAGAACGGTTTGGTTTTGAGCCTGAAGTAACGGCAAAGGTTGCGCAAGGAAAATACCGCGTTTATGAGTGTGCAATCTCTTACAATCCACGCACTTATGAAGAAGGAAAAAAGGTCGGCTGGAAAGATGGTGTTCGCGCACTTTACTGCATTTTGCACTATGGCGCACACACCGCGCCGCTACCAATGCAACTATTGATATATCTCTTTATAGGCAGCGCATCTTTAGTAGTTAATGTTGCTAGTTTTGCTATGTTTCTTAGCATTAATGTTGAGCTAACTTATGCGATCTGGGGCGCATTTGTTATCGCTGCTTTATGCAACTATCTGCTCTGTATTGCAATTTTATTTAAGCATCGCGCCCGCTGGAATACAAATGCTGAGATCGCGGCATATATCTTTAGCGTTGCCATAATGGGAATTATTGATTATGGCGTTACGGTTGCATTGCTAACGGTTAGCAGCACGCCGATCGTTGCAAAGTTTACTTCGTCGATCGTGGGCTTTTTTGGCAATTTTATCCTAAGAAAATGGTTGGTTTTTGGCAAAGAAAAACCAAATCGATCGGGAGTTTAATATGGACAAATTATTATCAAATAATCAACGAGATATGATCATATTTACTCTCTCTTTTTCGTTTCAAGCATTAGCTGTTCTCGCTATCTATTTCATCTTTGGCGAATCTGTTTTCGTTAGCCCCGATACGATGAGCTATGTTAATCCTGCTCGTGAACTAATGACAAATGGATCATTTAGCGTTAATGGCATAGCGGCGATTGTGCGCACGCCCGGTTATCCGATCTTTATCGCCCCATTCGTACTCTTTGAACACTGGATTATTTTGGTTGCGCTCGCGCAGTGTGTATTGGGTGCTTTGATGACTGTTGTCGTTTATAAAATAACCGCTAATCTATATAATGATAAAGCTGCGCTGATCGCGGCGATTATATTTACAATAGCACCAAATACGATCAACTATGATCTACTCATACTTACTGAGCGACTTTCCGCTTTTCTTCTAGTTTTGATCTGCGCTCTGTCTATCAAATTAACAACGAATACTAGAGATAATTATTTATATATGTATATATCAGCAATCGGAGTTTTGATCGCATGTGCAGTCTTTGTTAGACCAGCCTGCATCTTTTTATCTTTTGCGTTGATCGCGTTTTTGATTATCTGGTCAATATCATTCAAAATCGGCTTCAAAAAAGCTGTTGTATCCATAACAATTCTTCTGCTCTTTAGTTATATTCCAATTGCCGCTTGGATTGAGCGAAATGACGAACAAGCAGGATATAGGGGCTACTCCGCAATCTCTGCAATTAATATGTATTTTTATAATGCCAACATGCTGCTCTCTTCGCTTGAGAATCAATCATTTGATCAGGGTTATGAAGTATTAGTACAGCGGTTGGCGGATAAAAATATCACACTAGAGGCAATGCCGCGCGGCGAATACTATAAAACCGTCCAAAACGAGGGCATAGGTATCATCAAAGAGCATCTGCCATTATATGCCTACCTCCATTTAAAATCAACGCTAGTTACGCTGCTCGGACCAGGTAGCATGAGCTTTCAAACGATCTATTTCTACCATGTTATAGAGGCGTATCGCACAAAGAGTTTAGGTGATTTTATGTTGTTCTTAAACGATCACAAGTTAAGCGTAATCACATATCTTGCTTCATCTCTTTATGTAAGCATACTATATATCTTTGCGATCGGCGGTTTAATTATCACTACAAAAAGCAAACCAATAGTGGCGCTGCTATTTGTTTTGCTTGTCGGTTATTTTCTAGTCATTAGTGGTGGTGGCGCTGCGTACTCCCGCTTTCGTGAGCCGATCAACTTTGTATTTATGATCTATGGCGGGATCGGTATTTCTGCTTTTTATCAGTTTATCCGTGCGAGATTTAGTCGTCTTCGCCATCAAAGGAGTTGATTAGATCGCTAATTGACTGATCGCCGACAATCAGATCGCTGACAACGCCGACGCCGTTTAACGCTTTTACGATCACCAGTGCGTCATTTGCGCGTGTGAAAATGCGCGAGCTATATCGATCGACGGCAATCGCCGCGTCCTCTTGCATATATAAACGATCGTACGGATAGTCGATTGATACAGTTTTGTCATAACTGTCATAAACGCCGCGAAGTTTCAAGTAGGCAAGTTCTGTCTTTGGTTTTTCCAGATATACATTGTCGATTACGCTTTTTTTACCATCAAAATCTCTGTATGTTACAAAGAGAGTTTGATCGCAGCGGCGATCGCAACTAATGCGAGTAGTCGCAAAATCATCAGACGCGATATTTAGCGTGATATATCTGCCGCGAAATGCGTCAAATGGATCGTAAGACCTAGTTGATAATGCAATAGTTTTGCCAAAGCGGAGTACAGATTCATATCGTGCGATCTGTCCAAAAGTTACAAGAAGATGTACCGCTATTAGCGCAAATAGAGCAATTAGCGCGATCTTTTTGCCAAGCTGACTCTTGAAAAAATCACGAATTTGATTGGTATCGACGATCATTGCATAACCTTTCTCTGCTTTTTGATAAAGCGGTTCATCAACCAATTTGCGCCCAAAAATAGCGTGCCGATCACGATAAATCCAATTCCCTTTTCTAAAAACCCAAGATCTGAATCAAAGAACTTGATTAAAATTAGGATCGATAAAAGCATAATCCCTTGATTTGCCCTCCATAGCTCTAACTGCTTTGTTCCGTTTACAATCAACAGTATAGCTCCGATCGCGGTAAATAGCGTAAATAACAGCCCTGATTCATTGCCGCTTAGATTGATTTCTGTGGCAAAAAAAATCAAAAATGGCGCTACTGTAAAGAAAAGTTCATACGATCTCTCTTTATAGTATTTGGCTATAAAAAATCCCAGCATAGCAAGGTATGGCGCGCAGAGCATAAAAAACAACGCATTGTCTATTTCCCAGTAATCTCTATATCCGTTACCCAAAAGCCAACTGTCATCGCTGTCAATCGACAAAATTAGCAAAACGATCGCAATCGCAAATTTGGAAAACTCCTCGATTGGCTTTCTATAAAAGCGAGTCTCTTTGGGGTATAAAAGCGCAGAAGCGAGCCAGAAAAACCCACAGTATAGCGCATGAAAAAACAGCTCGTAACCAACGATAAGATGATTTAGCTCAATATTAAATACAGCGAGCATTCCCAACGCAAAGAGTAGATTAAACACGATTGTTGCGTATTCAAAACGCATAAATATAAGCCGCCAAATATACCAAGCCAGCCATGCAATCATAAGCAGCCACGAGATCGTATGGGCGCTGCCGCCATCACCCGTAGCCGAACAGATCAACGCGACGATCGATATAAACGATAGAGCCGCCACGCCGCGAGAATTAAAAATGTACAGAATTGGCAGCGTCATTACCGTTGTAAATTGCATAAAACTCACTAGATCGCCGCCAAGATTGTAGGTTTGCGCAATGATCGCAAACGCACCCACAAACGCAACAGACCAAAAGATCGCAGCACCTTCGGAATACGCTGCGCTGCCCTCTTTGCGCAGCTTTGCATAAACGGCAAATACGATCGCTAAGCCTAGCAGCACAAACGCGATCACAGCTTTAGCCGCGCGGCTTAGCTCCTCCCAGTTATAGGCAAAGATCGAGATGAAACCTGCGCCAATTAGCAGCGCGCCAAAGATGGCAAAGATCATCATCAAACGGTTTGAACGATCCGTATCTCCTTCGGTATAGCGAGCGCGGATTTTCGCAGCATTTTCGCTGGTAACAAGCGAGGCATCGACCCATTCGTCTAACTGCTGTTCCAACCAACCGATCGGCGCTTTCAAGGTTGTCCTTTGTATAAACTACTTTGCCGCATTAAAGCGTAACCCGCATATTTTTCAGCTTTTAACCGCCATTTAAGCGCCGTTTGCTACAATCCGCCGCTTCATTTTCCCTTTACGAGCGCACTTTTGGGTAGCGCTTAGAATAACAAAAGGAGTTTTATGCCAACCATCAATCAATTGGTTCGCAAGGGTCGCAAGAAGGTGACTGTCAAGTCCAAATCGCCAGCGCTGCTCAACTGTCCGCAGCGGCGCGGTGTCTGCACACGGGTTTATACGACAACCCCCAAAAAGCCAAACTCGGCTCTGCGAAAGGTCGCCAAAGTGCGCCTGATGAGCGGTTTTGAGGTCATTAGCTACATTATGGGCGAAGGGCACAACCTGCAAGAGCACTCGATCGTGCTTGTGCGCGGCGGTCGCGTAAAAGACCTTCCGGGCGTGAAATACCACATTGTGCGCGGTGCGCTTGATACCGCAGGCGTGGCAAAACGAACTGTCAGCCGCTCAAAATACGGCGCAAAACGCCCCAAAGCAGGCGCTCCCGCAGCCGCTGCTAAAAAGAAATAAGGACTAGCAATGCGAAGAAGAAATGCGCCTGTTAGAGAGATTCTCGCCGATCCGATCTACAATAGTAAAGTGATCACAAAGTTCATCAATACGCTGATGTTCGACGGCAAAAAAGCCGTAGCGCAAAAGGTAATGTATCGTGCGCTTGAGGTTGCGGAGAAAAAGGGCAACGCGAAGGGCATTGAGCTATTTGAAAAAGCGCTCGATAATGTAAAACCGCTCGTGGAAACCAGAAGCCGCAGAGTGGGCGGCGCAACCTACCAAGTGCCTGTCGAAGTGCGCCCCGTGCGCCAGCAGTCGCTCTCGATCCGCTGGCTGATCGACGCGGCGCGCAAACGCAACGAACGCACGATGATCGACCGCCTCGCGGGTGAGATCGTAGATGCTGCAAACGATCGCGGCGCAGCGTTCAAGAAAAAAGAGGACATTCACAAGATGGCTGAGGCAAACAAAGCGTTTGCGCACTACCGCTGGTAGCCTGTTGAATAAGTAGCGTTTTGCCTCCCGATCTATGTTGGGATCTGACGCGGTTGATCTGAATAAGCAGTTAATCGATCAACCGTTGAAAACTTCGCAAAAAAGTTGATTTTTTAGCGTTGAAGTAAGGAAAAATATGGCTAGGAATACACCTCTTGATAGAGTAAGAAATATCGGTATTGTCGCGCACATTGACGCGGGCAAAACTACGACAACCGAACGGATTTTGTACTACACGGGCGTTCAGCACAAGATCGGCGAAGTTCACGACGGCGCTGCGACAACCGACTGGATGGAGCAGGAAAAAGAGCGCGGCATTACGATCACCGCCGCCGCTGTAAGCTGTTATTGGAACAACCACCAGATCAACATTATCGACACTCCCGGGCACGTGGATTTTACGATCGAAGTTGAACGATCGATGCGCGTTCTTGACGGCGCGGTTGTGGTTTTCTGCGCCGTTGGCGGCGTGCAACCGCAGACCGAAACCGTTTGGCGGCAGGCAAACAAATACCATGTTCCGCGAATCGTTTATGTCAATAAAATGGATCGCGTCGGCGCTGATTTCTACAAGGTTGAAAAGCAGATTGTCGAACGGCTTAAAGCTCAACCGCTTGTCATTCAACTGCCGATCGGTAGTGAAGAGCTATTTGAGGGCATTATTGACCTCGTGAAGATGAAAGCGGTCGTGTGGGATAAAGAGGCGGCGATGGGTTCGGCGTACAAAGTCGTTGATATTCCCGCAAATCTGCAAGAAAAAGCGAACGAATATCGAGAAAAACTGCTTGACGCGGTTACGAGTATCGATGATTCGCTGACGGAAAAGTATCTTGAAGGCGTGGCGATCACAGACGAAGAGATTATGAACGCGGTGCGAAAAGGGTGTCATACGATGACATTTATCCCTATGCTCTGTGGCACGAGCTTCAAAAACAAGGGCGTTCAGACAATGCTTGACTCGGTGGTCAATTACCTGCCCTCGCCGCTTGAGGTCAACGGGATCAAAGGGATCGACCCCAAAACCGAAACTGAAGTCGATGTTCCTAGCAGCGAAACACATCCGTTTAGTGCGCTTGCGTTCAAGATTATGACCGATCCGTTCGTGGGGCAGCTTGTGTTTGTGCGCGTTTATAGCGGCAAGCTCGAAGCCGGCAGCTATGTGTACAACTCCACCAAAGACAAAAAAGAGCGCGTCGGCAGGCTGGTAAAACTTCACGCCAACAAGCGCGAGGAGATCAAAGAGCTTTACGCAGGCGACATCGGCGCGGTTGTCGGGCTGAAAGACACGCTCACGGGCGACACGCTTTGCGATGTGGATAAACCTGTGATCTTGGAGCGGATGATCTTCCCCGAACCTGTGATCAATGTGGCGGTTGAACCAAAAACCAAAGCCGATCAGGAAAAGATGGGTATCGCGCTGAAAAAACTCGCCGAAGAAGATCCGAGCTTCCGCGTGTCGACAGACGAGGAGAGCGGGCAGACGATTATTGGCGGTATGGGCGAACTGCACCTGGAAATTATCGTCGATCGTATGAAGCGGGAGTTTAAGGTTGAGGCGGAGGTCGGCGCACCGCAAGTCGCATACCGCGAAACGATCAAACGAGCGGTCAATCAAGAGCACAAATACGCCAAACAGTCGGGCGGTCGCGGTCAATACGGGCATGTCTATATTCGCATTGAGCCGAACGAAAAGGGCAAGGGCTACGAGTTTGTCGACGAGATCAAGGGCGGCGTAATCCCGCGCGAATACATTCCTGCGGTCAATAAGGGGATCGAAGAGACGCTCAAAAACGGCGTGTTAGCTGGCTTTCCTGTTGTCGATGTCAAAGTCGCGCTCTATGACGGCAGCTACCACGAGGTCGATAGCTCTGAAATGGCGTTCAAAATGGCTGCATCGATGGCGTTCAAAGAGGGTGCGCGCAAAGCAGGTATCTGCCTGCTCGAACCGATGATGAAGGTTGAAGTTGAAATGCCAGAGGAGTATATGGGCGATGTGATCGGCGACTTGAACAGACGGCGCGGGCAAATCCAAGCGATGGACGACGCTTTCGGCGTAAAGAAGGTTACGGCAATGGTGCCGCTTTCCGAGATGTTTGGCTACTCAACTGACCTGCGCTCGATGACGCAAGGACGCGGTACATATTCTATGGAGTTTGCACACTATGAAGAGGTGCCAAATAATGTTTCCGAAGAGATCGTAAAAAAGCGCAATAGTTAGCGATTGTTAGCGATTGTTTTCCCGCCGTTTTGCGCGGCGGGTGCTCCTTTGCCGCAAAACCAGTTATCGTAATTTTCCATAATCACATAAGCAGCAAAATAGTTTTCAAAAAGGAAAAAAATGGAAAAGTTTGCTTTTATCAGCGATTTTGACGGCACGATCTCCGATGACGATTTTTTTGCCTACACAACGCGTGAATTTTTTGACGATGAGGCGCTGAAACCTTGGCGCGAATATCTTGACGGAAAAATCACCCACTTTACCGCACTGAAAACTATGTATGGCGCATTGAGAGTTGAACAGGAAAAGATCGATCATCTAGTGCGATCGATCAAGATAGACAAATATATCCGATCTGTGTTTTCTCTATGCCGCGAAAAATCTATTCCGATCTATATCGTAAGCGCAGGCTGCGACTACTATATCAACTATTTAATAGGCGATCTGATCAGAGAGTTTGACATTGTGTTATTAACGAATAGATCGCAATATTCCGAAGATAGAGGTTTAGAGATTTTTGCGCCCGAAAAAGACGATCCTTTTTATGACGAAAAAACGGGAATTTCTAAAGTAAAATTGGCGCAAAGCCTCAAATCAAACGGATATAAATTGATCTTCGCAGGCGATGGTCCCCCCGATGTAGAACCTGCGAAGATTGCAGATGTAGTTTTTGCACGCAAAGTTCTGCGCGATGAGCTAGAAAAACTTGGAGTTGGATATAGAGATTTTGCAGATTTTAGAGCGATAGAAAGCTACATAAGGAACGAATTATGATAATCCCCGTAACAAAACAGATCAGCATTCCATATCTATTAAAGATCGGCACAGGCAAAACAGGGCGGATCGGCAAATATCTAGCCGACAAAGAGATGAAAAAAATCGCCGTGATTATGGGCAGCAGCTCCACGAACCTGATAGAGCCGCAATTTTCAAAATCGCTCGCAGAAAACAACATAGAGGTTTTGAGCAAAATTACGACAGTTTCGATCGATATTGAGGAGATCGCACACGCTGCGTTTTTATTGCCATATTCGATCGAAGCGATCGTAGGAATTGGCGGCGGCAAAGCGCTTGACGCGGCGAAATATACGGCGTTTTTATTGCAAAAGCCATATATTTGCGTCCCTACGATCCTTTCAAACGACGGCTTCTGTTCGCCTACATCTTCTCTTTTGGTGCAGGGCAGGCGAAAAAGCGTAAAATCTAAAATGCCTTTTGGCATCGTGATCGATCTGGATATTATCAAAGCATCGCCCGCAAATTATCTATATTCGGGGGTGGGGGATATGGTCTCGAAAATCACCGCGCTTGTCGATTGGAAAGAGGCGTTTAATCGTGGATTTGAACATTTAAACGATTTCGCATCAATGTTGGCTTATAACTCGCTCGATCTTCTATTTTTGAAGCATAGTTACGATATTTATGCACCCGAATTTCAACGATCTCTTGCATCGTCGCTTACTACGAGCGGAATAGCTATGGAGGTAGCGGGTTCATCGCGTCCTGCGAGCGGATCGGAGCATTTAATTTCACACGCGCTGGATCAGATATGTGCAAAGCCACGCCTTCACGGAATTCAGGTTGCGATTGCGGCATATCTTTGCGCACTTTTGCAAAATAATCCAAATGTGGATCTGTTAAATGAAATTTTAGAAAAGACAGGTTTTTGGGAGTTTGCTTCAAACGATCCTATTGCAAAAGATGAGTTTATAGCCGCGCTAAAATCTGCACCATCGATCAAGACAGATTATTATACGGTTTTAAGCGAAGATTCCAGCCTCGATCGCGCCATAGAGTTTATCGAAAAAGACCCCATTTTACATAAAGTCATCACATCATAATTAAGTCGAAATGTCATTCTGAAGTGCGAAACAAGATCCTAAAACTCTTAAAATAGTGCAAGATTGTAATCATTAGCCTTTTAAGAAAAGCTGAAAGGATTGGACTTGAGGTAAACTTTTCACATTTTTACTCATCGAGATACGGTTTCAACACCTTTTCGACAAGGAAACGACCGCCTGCGTTGAGCGACAAATGATCGCGATCGTAGTAAAGTGGCAAACCGTTTTCGTCCGTTAGCAGGCATTGATCGATCGGGCAGAACACATCAATCGTATAGATGATCGTTGCGCCTTTAAGCTCTGCCAGCATCTTGCGCGATTCTTTGCGCTGCTCAAGTATTTCCGATCGGGTTAAGTAGCGGATATTTTTGTCCCTTTTTATAAACGAGCGCAAGAGTAAATAAGTTCTTATACCATATGGCAATTCAGGATTTTCTTCTACAATAAATATCTCTCTATTATCCTTAACGATCTTATCGATAACAGATTGAAATTGAGCCGTTTTTAGTCCAGCC
>BNUO01000067.1 GCA_025997415.1 Campylobacterota bacterium | reverse complement strand
AGCGATGAAGATTTTACGGCTTCAGGCAGCTTTATCGTTGCGAGAAAAAAGTAACTGATAGATGAATGCAATTTCGGTAGTCATATCGAAGGTTGAAAGCGAATTGGGAGCGATGAAGGGTCTGCGAAATATCTCGCTTCTGTCATGTTGAGCCAAAAGGCGAAACATCTGTCTTTGCCTTCAGATTTTTCGGCTTTACCTCAGAATGACATACTGCGCTGTCATAAGCATTCACCGCCTACAATCTCGGCGCATACTTTGCACACAAGGAGTATCGATGAAATATGCGTTTAATATACTCGCGGGGTTAGCCTTGCTTGGCTACACAGGCACAACACCGCAACCTCAAAACAAGCAATTTTAGTAGCACTTGCTACAATAGCAACAGAAAATACTAGTACAAGGAAATTATAGAAATGGATTTTTCAAAAAATCTTAATTTTCTAAGATGGTTCGATTTACTTATAGTTTTGTCTTTTGTTGTTTGTACATATTCGCTACTTCTCCCTGTGCGTATTCTAACGAATGGGATTATTGGACTTTTATCTTTTTCTGTTATGTTTATTGCTATGGGGTCAAAAGCTATTGTTGAAAGAGGCGCAGGATATCGTGGCGAAGCATACTTCACAGTATCAATTGGCATAATATTTTTAGTAGTGGGGTTGGTTCTCTTGTTGCGCGGTTCATTTTTTCCAATTAGTGATTTCTGGTGATTTTAGAAAGGGATAAAGCTTTTTTACTACGCTACACTCGATGATAACGCCGTCATAAGCATTCGCCGCTTACACTTTCCATAGCACACTTTGCACTAGGAATATTGGTGAAATATGCATTAAATATACTCGCTGGTTTTGCATTGCTTGGTTTCGTTGATTTCGCAGACACAACACCGAAACCCACAGCGCAACAGACAGACAGCCCTGAAGGAAGCTGTCGCTTTGGCAATGACGATCCCAACTCTTGGAACGCTATAAATACTCGTGGCTCTATCCATATACTGCAATGTTTCCCGCTGTGGCGATCACCAAAGATAAATTGTCCGCGTTGACCGCTTCGCCTACTTCGGGGCAACTGCCAGGTTACAGCCAGATGGCGGCAGTTTGCATTACTTTTATGAACCGTGATCAGCGTAAACAGGCTACCATTTCGCTATGCAAATCGAATACCGCAAAGAAGCATTAAAGTATTTGGCGCGAATGAACGAGCCGATGAAAAGCGTGGTGGCTGCAGCGATCAGAGAGCTTGCGCACGAGCCACCAGAGGGCGATATAGCCAAACTGCAAGGACGCGAAGGCTATCGCTTGCGCGTGAATAACTATCGCGTTATTTACCGTATCGATGGTGATACTATAATTATCAGAGATATTGCTCCGCGAGGCGAAATTTACAAAAGGAAAGCAAAATGAATACGGCATCGGCTGCTTCGGCAAATAGACAAGAGTTGTATGGGTTTATTGATATGCTGCCCGAAAGAAGCATTCCTGCGGTTCGTTCGCTTTTAGAAATGCTCTCGGAAGATTATTGGAAGCCTGTGATCGAAACCGATTTGACCAAAGAGGAGATAGAAATGCTCCGTGAAGATAGGGAGCATCGCAAAAATCACCCCGAAGATTATGTGCCGTTGGAAGAAGCGGAAAAGATCATCTTCGGCAAAAAGAACATCTGATCGCGGGGTATTATGAATTACAGATCCGACAACGATATACGCATTATCACCGACATATTAAAACAGTATGTGATCGACTGCGAAGTATGGGCGTTTGGCTCGCGTTACAAAGGTAATAATCGCAAGTATTCTGACAGCGAACTTGTACGATCTGCTCATTGGTCAAAATTGATGTTAGCCCATTGATATTGTGTAATGCTATTTTCTACTCCTTTAGCAACATTTTGTGATGTTTTGTTTATATTGCTAATGCAAAAGATATTTTCTGGTAGCATATTGCCAAAAAGGAGGTTTTGATGGATTATGAAACAACTATTGATGGTGAGCATAAGCCAGATTTTGCGGCAACCAAAAATCTAGTTTTGGCTGTTTATATTCTATATATCTGCTCATTTTTCACGGGCGGCATTACGGACATTATCGGCGTGGTGATCGCGTATGTTAAAAGAGGCGATCAACCGGGCACTTGGTTGGAAGATCATTTTGTGTGGCAGATCAACACTTTTTGGATTTCGCTTGGCGTAGCAATTATTGGGCTAATCCTCTTACTTGTTGGGATAGGAGTTCTAGTCCTATTCGCTGTAACAATATGGAACATATACAGAATAGCCAAAGGAATGATCAGATTCAACGAGTCAAAAAGTCCGTACAATATAAACAACATTGTTCAATTCGCACAACCATAAAAGGAGTAGCAACGAAATCTATTTTTTGATTAAAGCAACACCAATCGCTACAAAACTTGGAGATAATGGGCGATTTTGCGTGATGGCGGCTTTCGCCGCAATAACGATTATTTACTACTGTTCTTGTAGTATTTAACAATCTCGCCGATGTAAAAACGGTGGTAATCGCCTTCGTAGAGTTCTCCGATCGCGCCGTCTAAAAAATGTTTTGGATCGAAGTCATCAAAGTATATTTTTTTGCAAACGATCGTCTCTTTTGCCTCTTCAAAACCGATGATCCCACCACCAAAAGTGATCGGTGTGATCTTTGCCAGTTCCGCCTTGTCAATATCGCGCCCGGATTGATTGCCGCAGACTTTATGAACGCGAGTTTTATCGCTTTTATCAAAGTAGGTGATCGTAAAAAAATCACTCTTGTCTGCGTAGGTGCGTGTGTGGCGCTGCGGGCGCACAAAGCAGACTGCAACCTCTTTTTGCCACAGGTAGCCCATTAACGCCCACGAAGCGGTCATCGTGTTGTAATCCTCGCTCGTTCCCGCCGTGATCAACGCCCACTCTTGCGCGATTTTTGCAACAATGTTGCCTTCAAAATCGGTTGCGATCGACCGCTCCTGCCAATTTGCCGATGGGTTAATTGCCGCTTTTTGTTTCACTATTTCTCCTTATTTTTCGGGTTTCATCTCAACGATTCGCCACGGAAGCCCCTGCTGATTGAGTTCGTACATAAACGGATCGGGGTCAAGCTGCTCCATATTCCAAACGCCATACTGCTTCCACTTGCCCTCCAACATCAGCTTTGCGCCGATCATCGCCGGAACGCCCGTCGTATAACTAACCGCTTGGCTCAAAACCTCGCGGTAGCACTCCTCGTGATCGCAGACATTGTAGATATAGACGCGCCGTTTTTTGCCGTTTTGCACGCCGTCAAAAAGACAGCCGATGTTGGTTTTGCCCTTTGTGCGCTCGCCCAGCGTTGCGGGATCGGGCAGCAAGGTTTTGAGAAATTCAATCGGCACGATCTTTTGCCCGTTGTGATCGACAGGCTTGATCCCCAGCATTCCGACATTTTCCAGACAGCGCATATGAGTCAAATAATTTTGCGAAAAGGTCATAAAAAATCGTATCCGCTCGATCCCTTTGATGTTTCTAGCGAGGCTCTCAAGCTCCTCGTGATAGAGCAAATAGCTATCTTTTTCGCCCACTTCGGGGTAGTTCCAGACGATCTTTTGCGAGAGCGGATCGGTTTCGATCCACTTGCCTTTTTCGTAGTAGCGACCGCGTGCGCTCACCTCGCGCAGGTTGATTTCGGGGTTGAAGTTTGTCGCAAACGCATAGCCGTGATCGCCCGCGTTGCAGTCAAGAATGTCGATCGTGTGGATTTCGTCAAAGAGATGTTTCATCGCGTACGCGCAAAAGACATTGGTTACGCCCGGATCGAACCCGCTTCCTAGCAGCGCCATTCTGCCCGCGTTTTTGAAGAGCGCACCCTTTGCCCACTGCTCTTTGTACTCAAACTTTGCCAGATTGGGGTGTTCGTAGTTTGCCGTGTCCAGATAGTCCGCGCCCGCTTCGACACAGGCGTCCATAATCGCTAGGTCTTGGTACGGCAGCGCGACATTGATCACAATGTTTGCTTTGGTTTTTCGTATCAGCTGCGCAACCTGCGACGCATCATCGGCATTGACGGCGGCAACGGCAACGCTCACGCCGTGTTTTTTTGCGATCTCGCTCGAAATGCGGCTGACTTTGCTCTCCGTGCGGCTCGCAAGCGTAATCTCGCCAAATGTCGCCGCGTTGATCGCGCATTTGTGGGCAACCACGCGCCCAACGCCACCCGCTCCGATGATGAGTGTTTTATTCATAGCTAGTTCCTTAGTTGTAATGAAGGGTTTATTTTATCCAAACCGTTTTTTCTGCCTGCTCAATTTGGAAGCAGTCGCGTTAGAAGCGCGATCAGCTCGCTCTTGATGATCGGCTTACTGAGGTAATCATCAAAACCAAGTTTAAGGAATCGTTCGCGATCGCCCTTGATCGCGTTTGCTGTCAGCGACGCGATCGGCGTGTGTTTTTTGCGCCACCGCTGCTCTTGAGAGCGAATCTCCAACATCGCCTTTGTGCCGCTCATAATAGGCATATTTTCGTCCAGCAAGATGATGTCAAACGATTCACGGCTGTAATAATCAACCGCATCCTTGCCGTTTTCGACAATCTGAACGACAAAGTTCATCTTCTCCAGCAACAGTCTAATGAGCAGTTGGTTGTCCGCTTGATCTTCGGCGACAAGTACATGGCGCAGTTCGCCGTCAAACGACGCGGGCGTTTTCTTGGCGGCGCTTGATGGCGACTCGCCTTGGCAGAGCAAAACGGGAACTGTGAGGATAAATGTCGCGCCTTTACCCTCCTCGCTCACAACCGAGAGCGTTCCGCCCAAAATCTTGGCAAGCTGGAGCGAGATCGACAGCCCCAGCCCTGTGCCGCCCTGCTGCGTTGCGTCCGAAGCTCGCACCTGACTAAACGCTTCAAAAACCCGTCTCTGCCACGATTCAGGAATGCCGATCCCCTCGTCCTCAACGGTAAACTCCAGCTCTTTGGTCTCCTCTTTGAACGCGCAGCAGAGCATTACGCGTTTGCCGCTTGGGGTGAATTTGATGGCGTTACTGAGCAGGTTACCCAAAATCTGCCGAATACGGGTCGTATCGGTGATGAGGCAGTCGGGGAAGTTGTCGCTCCACACCTCGCTTAGCAGCACATTTTTTTTATCGGCGGCGACATTAAAGAGCGCAACGGTTGTCGAAATGTCCTTTCGCAGATCGCAGGCTCGGCTCTCTACCTCCAGTTTGCCGCTTTCAATCTTCGCAAAATCCAAAATGTCGTTGATAATGCCAAGAAGCGTGTGTCCGCTGCGGTTGATCGTCTCAAGATAGCTCGCAAGTTCCGCCTCTTTGATCCGCTCGCGCAGCAGTTCGACAAAGCCCAAAATCGCATTCAGCGGCGTTCTGATCTCGTGGCTCATCGTCGCTAGGAAGCGATCTTTTGCATCTCGCGCCTCTTTTGCGGAAGTAAGCGCATTTTGCAAAGCGGTAACATCGTAACGAAGCGACATAAACTCTATGATCTCGCCCTCAGAATCAAAGATAGGCGTGATCGTACTATCAACATAGAATGTAACGCCCAAACGATTACGATTTTTGACCACGCCCCGCCAGATTTTACCCTCGATCAGCGTTCGCCACATCGTGTGATAAAACTGTTTTGGCGTATCGGGGTGGCGCACGATCGAGTGCGTTTGACCGATGAGTTCAGATTGCGAATAACCGCTTCTTTCGGCAAACTGTTCATTGACATATATGATCGTACCGTTGCGATCGGTTCTGGATATATACGAACTTTCATTGATAAGCGAACGCAGTTCGTCATACTGTTTTTCAAACTTCGTCAATCGATCATCACGACCAATTTCATGGATCTCAAAAACAACAAATAGTACAACGGGGCAGAATATAAAAACGATCAAAAGCAACCAAGAGGGCAGCACATCTTCGTAGATGTACATCGTCGCGCCAAAAACAAGAATCGCCGTCAGCGAGAGCGCCATCACGATCAGCCGTTTGGTTTGAGTTTTACCGTACTTCGCTTTTATCGTATCCACAGTTTTGCCTTTCCATCGCCGCACATTACAAAATAATAGATTATTGCCGATAAAGAGTTAGTATTTCCCAACCACATTTTCAAAGGATTGTCAATGGAACTGATCATCATCGCTACGATAGGAATCTTGCTCGTTACTGCCGTCGTAATTTTTGCGATCGCATTTCTAATCATTAAAGTCAAACGACTTTTTACAACCAGAGCAATTGAGAAAACCAACTTACATTACCTCGTTTATAGCAATTAAATACCCAGCCATTTATACCCTCATCCTGCCGATGTTATCGACAAAAGCGCGGCGGATTTTGATGAGTGAATCATCAAAACTATCAAGCGTTCGGTTATTGATAGTAGCGAGTTTCTGCTCCGCTTTTGCCAGAGCCTCTTCAACCTTTGGCAGTTCAGCATTGAACATTAGGATCTTGTTGGCAAGCTCTTTTTCCGTGTTGTTGATGTTGCAGTTTTCGTAAAATGTCGTCGCCCGTTTGTACTCGCTCTTTTGAATCTCGTTTCGTCCGCCGCGCCTGCCGCGATCCATCTGCTCGGCAATGTAGATCGCAATCTCGCCAGCTGGCACAAACTGAAAGATACGCTTTTTGTCTGTGCGCGATCCGTCCTCGTTGATGACGATCTCTTTGAGTTCATCGAGCGTCATTGCCTGTACAGCTTCGAGCGTGAGCGCCTTTGCATCTTCGATCGCCTTGATGTTGTTGTTGATCCCACGCGCCTTTTTGGTCAGCCGATCGACATTCTCCAAAGCCGCATTGATATCTTTGCCTTTGGTCTGTTTTGCCTGTTTGAGTCGCATCCAGATCTGATCGGCTTTACGGACGATCGACGCGCCGGTTTGAGAGTTGATGAGCACGGGAGCGTAGTGATCAACGCCGTCTATGACCTCTTGGATCGCCCGCCCGATCGTTACCACTTCGCCCGCCGCCACAATGCGATCAAAAAAACTGTCCGCGATCGCCTCTTTGAACATTGATTGATAGTCGATGAAGTATTTTTTTGCCTGCGCAAGCACGAAACTCTGCTTCTGCTCATCCTCCTGCACCTCTTTGACGATGATCGGACTAAATCCCGCCTCTTCGCGGATCAGGCAGGTTATCTCCTCGTTCATCGCCTCTTTAAGCGCGATCACGCACCCTCCGATCCGAAACTGCGCGTAGCTTGTCAGCGTGCGAAAATTGACAGTCGCCTGTGCGCTTGGGCGATCGATAATAGATTTTGCAGCGTTTTTGAACACATCGGCAAGCTCGCTGTGATCGGCAATCATAAACAGTTCGCTCTCAAATGTACTTTGGCTCAGAAACAGCGCATCAACTGTGGCGCGTTGCTCGTTTAGATCTTCGTTTGCCTGCATCGTCAGCCCAGTAGCTCTTTGGCTTTCGCGCTAATGCGCTTCCCGTCGGCACGGCTGCCGATCACCTCTTTTGCCTTTGCCATCACGCCGCCGATCGTCTTGGTTTCTAGTGAAGCAACGATCGCCTTTAGAGTGGTTTCAAGTTCGTCGTCGCTAAGCTGCTTTGGCAGGTATCGTTCGATGATCGCCACTTCGCCGCTCTCTTTTTCGACCAGATCATCTCGCTTGCCCACTTTGTACTGCTCGATCGCGTCAAGGCGCAGTTTGATCTGTTTTTGAAGCGCCTTTTCGGTTTCTGCGTCGCTTAGCTCTTTGCGTTCGTCAATTTCGATCTGTCTGATCGCACCTGCGATGTTTCGTAGCGTATCTCTCGTAAGATTGTCGTGATCTCGCATTGCCTGTTTGGTGTCTTCACGAATCTGCGCCAAAATGCTCATACTCCGAGTGCCTGCCTATTTTTGGAATTAAACTTGCTATGTGTCGGCATTGTAGCCAAACAAGGAGTAAAAAAATGTCAAGAGTTCTTCTGCCAATAGCCATCTCAATGCTGTTTATCGGCTGCGCACAGTCAATGGATCCGAAGATCGATTTCAAAGCGCCCGAATATGTCCAGCAGATGCCCTCGCGCGAAGATGAGCAGACAAGCTCGCTCGGCAGTCTCTTTGGGCGCGGCGATAATCCTCTCTTTGCCGATCGCAAAGCGATGAATATCAACGATGTGGTAACGGTGATGATCGACGAGAGGGCAAGCAGTAGCTCCAGCGCCAACCGCCAGCTCAACAAAGCGCAGGATAGCCAGATGGGACCGGGCGTATTTACCTACGGCGGCAACTCCACCAAAGGCGCAAAACTCGCCAGCAACCTCAACAATGTCGCGGGATTTGGCTTTTCAGCCTCCTCCGATAGCACATTTAACGGCGGCGGTACGGCAACGCGCGCCGAAAACTTTACAACAACGGTGAGCGCACGGATCGTCAAAATTATGCAAAACGGCAACTACTTCATCGAAGGACGGCGCGAAATCTTGGTCGAAGACGAAAAGCAGATCATTCAGATCAGCGGCGTGATCAGACCATACGACATCACGCAAAACAACACGATCAGCTCGGCGTATGTCTCCGACGCAAAGATCTCATATCGCACGGAAGGCGACATTAAGCGAAACACGAAACAGGGCTGGGGCACGCGGCTGATCGAGGCGGTCAATCCGTTCTAATGCGGCTTATCAACTACCCGTTTTGGGCGCTTGTACGGCTCTATCAGAAGACGCTTTCGCCGTTTGTGGGCAGTAGTTGTCGTTTCTATCCGACATGCTCAAACTACGCGCTCTGGTCGCTTGAGCAGCAGCCGCTTTACACGGCGCTTGCGGCGATCGTATGGCGGATTTTGCGCTGCACTCCGCTGACAATCGGCGGGATCGACTATCCGCGCACCCATTTTGGACGCGCTCGTTTTTTGGCTGCGCGGCGATCTGGGTTTGGAGTTTGCATTGCACGCAAAACCGCGCACGGTAAAATACGGTGGTTTTTTGTGCCAATAGGCAAAGATATAATCATCATAAAGGCATTAGATGGAACAGATCGTTAAGGCAATGGGGCGTGGTTATCAGACAAATTGCTACATTTTGAGCGCAAGCGGCTCAAGTTTGATCATCGATCCGGGCATTGACGCGGCAGAATGGGTGATCGAAAACGCGAAAAATCCGCTTGCCATCTTGAATACACACGGACATTTTGATCATGTTTATAGCAACGCCTCGCTGCAAGAGAAGCTGCATATTCCCATCTATATCCACGCCGAAGATGTAATGCTCATCGAAAGCGATCAGTTTGGCTACGGCTTGCGACCGTCAAAAGCCGATCATAGAGTTGATAACGAAGATGAGATCGTTTTGGGGGCGTTTGCGTTTCGGTTTATCCACTTTCCGGGACACACGCCCGGTACTTGTATGATTGAGTTTGACGATCGGATTTTTAGCGGTGATTTTATCTTTGACAACGCGATCGGACGCTACGACTTTCCCTACTCAAACGCGCAGTCGATGAAGAGCAGTCTGGAGCGGTTTTTGCGCGAGTATCAGGTCGAAAAACCGATCTTTGCGGGACACGGCGAAGCGACAACAGTTCTAAAAGCTAGGAAGTTTATACAGCCGTTTGTGGGGTAAATGGCGGACAGGGTGGGATTCGAACCCACGATACCCAAAGGGTATAACAGTTTTCGAGACTGTCGCCTTCAACCACTCGGCCACCTGTCCACAAGCTCTTGCAAAAGAGCCGCGAATTGTACCAGCCTTGACTTAGGGCGCGAAGCTGACTAGTGAATAAACTCTGGCACGACAAATCGACTGCCCAACAAACAAGCTCGCCTTTTCCGCGTAATTTCAGCGATCGGTTAGTAGCATTTGAGCCAATTTTCACAAGGGGGCGGCAATGAGGGCAATTCTGGCTTTACTGACGATCGCGGTTTTTGCATGGGCAAGCGCATTTGATGATGGCGTGGCGGCTACAAATCGGGGCGATTATCAGGAAGCGGTACGGCAATTTACGCAGGCGATCAAGATCGATCCAAAAGATGCAAATGCCTATTACAATCGCGGCTATTCATACAACAATCTTGGCGAACGCTCAAAGGCGATCGAGGACTTTACGCAAGCGATCAAGCTCGATCCAAACGATACAGATGCTTATTACGAACGCGGCTTATCGTATGTCGCGCTT
>BNUO01000066.1 GCA_025997415.1 Campylobacterota bacterium | reverse complement strand
AATAATCTCTTCACCATATTTCATTATATCTCACTCCGAATCGTATCCATAATTTTGCCAAAATCCACGCCGCCGATCGGTTCATGATAACGATCGCGAACACGCAGACCACTTTCTAACTCTTTGCTCTTGATCCCATAACTGATCGATAGCGCCGCTTCAGTAAAAGCCGCTAGGTGATCGCAGGCTTTAAGCGCTTTGCCATCAATCGTTTCATAACAATCACGATTGTATGGACTAAGATCATCTGCGCTTTGCACAACTCCGTTATTTTTGAAACGGTTTCTAAACTCATCTTTTGTATAGTGATCGCCTTCTTTAATTAGACCCAGAATGTATGAAAAATCATCACGGATATTTTCGTTGATGAGTGGTAGAATCCTGTTTTGGATTAGCTCAACTTCATAGTTTCCGATCAGATGTTCTAAACCATCAACACTCCGTTTTACGGGCGAAATAATATCTCTTGTCAAAACCTCAGGCAGATCGTGAAAAAGCGCACAGTAGAAGTTATTAACTAAACGGGTTTTGCAAGCGTCAATTTTGATTGAATAAAAATATGAAAAGAGCGCGACAATCAGCTGATGACCTAAAACGCTCGTCTTTGGAAGACGCGGCGTCTGCGACCAGCGAATTTGAAAACGAAGCCTGCCGCAGAGATCGACAATTTTTGCAAGGTTGGTTTCTAACGCGATCTCAACAACGCCTTTATAGTGCAAAAACTGTGTTATTTCTGAATGCAAAGATTGTTTTAGTACATCTATATCACTCAAAAACTGTCCGCTGTGATAGACGATATTAAACTCATATCTTGTAGCTAAATAGTGCGCGGCAGCAAGCAATTTTCTCTCATTTTTATATATATCTTCATTCTCAAAATATGTTGTCATTTTTGCAACGAAATTATCATTATTGATTGCGGGAATATATAATTTTATCTGTTCCAAAAACCAACTGTTGATCTCTGTCTTTTTATCTTCGATCACGCGGCGATAAACATCTGGGCGAATATCGGTAACAAACGATCGACGCAAAAACTCAAAAATTCCTGCTTCGATCAGCGCCTGTTTATCGATATGATCTTCATATGAGGATAAAAAAAAAGCGATAATAAACTTATGCGCCTGCTTGTCAAGCTCGGTAAGCTCAACAAGGCGCGGATAATCGTTCCAACGCTGTATCGAAGCAGCGTTATATAAAGTTCTTATTAGTTCCGCAGTAATCATCTAAACATCAAGATGTGCAACATCTCGCGCGTGCTCTTCTATATAGGCGCGTCTCGGCTCCACTTCATCGCCCATAAATAGATTAAAACTCTCGCTTGCCTCGTTAAAATCAGCAATTTTAACCTGTAAGAGTCTGCGATTGTCTTTGCACATTGTCGTCTCCCAAAGTTGTTCAGGATTCATTTCACCAAGACCTTTATAGCGTTGAATCTGTGCGCCTTTTTTAGCGCTCTCTTCAACAGATTTCAATACATCTAAAATGTCTTTTCCATCAAAAAGCGTGCTATGTCCACGCTCGTGCAGTCGTTCATAAACATATTTTGCTTCGGCAAAAAGCTGATGAGAAAAGAGTTTATCGTCGATCAAAAGCTCTTCTAACCCTTTTTCTGTTTGAACAAAAAGTTGCATAAAATTATCGGTAACGACAGAGTTTAACAGGTTGTAACCGACAGAGTTCATATACTTTGCCGCTTCAACAAATAGTTCACTATTTTTTAGCGCCAGTAGTTCATCTTGTTCAACGAGCAGTCTGACGAGCTTAATCAGCGAAAATCGTTTTTCTAACTCACTTAACACAGTTCGATAGTGTGCGGAGATTTTTAGCAGCTCTTTTAGCTCTCGTTCGCCAATTCCTTTGAACTCAAACTGCCCGATCCCATTTTCGATCAAGAACTCGTCCATTGCCTTTGTATCTTTCAGATACACATCAATTTTGCCCTTTTTATAACGATAAAGCGGCGGTTGAGCGATATATATACAACCCTCTTCGACAACAGGTTTTAAGTATCTGAAAAAGAATGTCAAAAGAAGCGTTTGTATGTGGCTACCATCAACATCGGCATCGGTCATAATAATAATCTTTCGGTAACGAAGTCGTGAAATATCCATATTTTCACCGATACCACAACCAAATGCAGTAATCATATTTTTAATCTCATCGGTTGCTAAAATCCTATCGATCCGCGCTTTTTCGACATTTAATATCTTTCCTCGAAGCGGTAAAATCGCTTGAAAAAGGCGATCGCGCCCCCCTTTTGCTGAACCGCCAGCAGAATCACCTTCCACAAGATATATCTCGCAAATATCAGGGTCTTTGCTTTGACAATCTGCCAGTTTTCCCGGCAAAGTTCCCACACTAAAACCATCTTTTTTTCGCGTCAGATCTCTAGCTCTTTTGGCAGCTTCACGACCTCGCGCAGCAAGTAAAATCTTTTGCATAACTGCGCGTGCATCGTTGGGATTTTCTTCAAAATGTTTCGTCAATTTTTCATAGACAAACTTCTGAACAAGCGGTTTAACATAGCTTGATCCGAGTTTTCCTTTTGTCTGCCCTTCAAATTGCGGTTCAGGAACTCTCACGCTAATAACGGCGATCAAACCCTCTTTTGTGTCATCTCCGCTGATTTTGATCTCTCTTTCCTTAACACCAGCATTTTTTTCGATATACTGCGTGATTGCGCGTGTCAAACCTGCTCTAAAACCAGCTTCATGCGTACCACCATCAGGAGTTTTGATATTATTGACAAACGACAGACACTTTTCGCTAAACGAGTCGTTATATAAAAGCGCTACATCCGCTTCAATATCTTCCATTTTTTCGGTGATAAAAATCGCCTTCGTTACTGGCGGTTCGCCACTAATATCCTCAACAAATTGCGAAAGACCACCTTCAAAATTGTATGTTTCTGCAAATCCTTCGCGATCATCTTTGAATTTGATCGTAATTTTTGGATTTAGATAGCATAATTCACGAAATCTTTTGGTTAGAGTTTCACGATCAAAAACCGTTGTTTCAAAAATCGAATCATCTGGTACAAACTCAATCGTTGTCCCGCTTTTTCTCGTACTTCCGATCACGGCAAGCGGCGCAGTTGGAATACCTTTTTCAAAGTGTTGTTCGCATACTTCACCATTTCGTTGAATGGTCATTTTTAGATGTTTAGAAAGCGCATTAACAACAGAAACGCCAACGCCGTGAAGACCGCCAGAAACTTTATAGGTATCTTTGTCAAACTTGCCGCCTGCGTGAAGAACGGTTAGCACAACCGTTGCCGCGCTAATCTTCTCTTCAGGGTGAATGTCAGTTGGAATGCCGCGCCCATTATCGCTGATTGTTGCGCTGCCATCGGCGTTAATTACAACCGTGATGAGATCGCAGTAACCTGCCATTGCTTCGTCGATTGAGTTATCAACAACTTCGTAGATCAGGTGGTGCAAACCGCCTACGCTGGTATCACCAATATACATTCCGGGTCTTTTTCTAACCGCTTCAAGACCTTTGAGAACTTTGATATTACTAGCTGAGTATTCGTTCATTTTTTCCTCTTGTTGTTATAAGATAATCGGCATTACGACTGTTGAAAAACTTTCGCTTTTGACGATAAACGGCATTGATGGTTCGTTAATCGAAATTGAAAAACTCGCCTCTTGACACTGTGAAAGAAAATCAAGAAGAAACTTACTATTTACGCAGATCGTAAATGGTTTTTCGATTTCGATTTCCGCTTCAAATCCTGCGCTTGCCTCTTCACCAGCACCCTCTAGCATCTCTATACTAATTTCACCGCTTGCAAAGGAGATTTTGACAGAAACTGACATAGCGCTGACCTGTTTTAGCGCGTCGATCATCTTTTCTGTATCAAGCGTGAAGTTGTACGCCAAATCACGCGGAATGATCCGTTCATAATCCGGATATTTTCCGTTGATCAAACGGGTATAAAAGTAGTAATTTTCATTTGACATAATGAAGTTTGTCTGATCGAAAAAGATACTCACCTCTGCTGTGAATATCTTTTGAATCTCTGTGATCGCCTTTTTTGGCAAGATGATCAGCGAGGCTTTTTCGCTTTTTTGGTCGATGTTGAAGAGTGCAAGCCGTTTCGTGTCAGTCGAAACGATGTTGATCGTGTTGAGCCGTACATCAACCAGAGCGCCTTTAAGCTCCTGTTTGGGGCTGTTTGTGTCAATCGGCGGCGTGATCTTGCGTAGTCCCGTGATGAGCTGCTGCGGTTTGATGTCGATCTGTTTGAGATCAGCACCCTCGACAAACTCAGGAAACGAGGAGCTATCAAGCGTTTGGAACTTGTATCGCGATCGTCCTTGCTTGACAATGACATTATCGCCGTCGTCTTGGAGCGTAACGGGCGCGTCCTTGAGCGCTCTGATGATGTCGAGGATCTTCTTGCCGTTGCAGGTGAAAGAGCCTTCTGTAGCGTTTGAGAACTCTGTGGAAAAGACTGTCAATCCGAACTCACCATCGCTTGCCCGTAGCAGCAGCCGATCACCTCTGATGGTAAAAAGGATGTGTGAGAGAATGTTTGTGTTGTCCTTTTTGTCCAAAAAAGGCTGTAAGCTCGCAAGCATACCCTCCAGCACGCTCTGAGTAATGTCAAATTTCACGGTCGCTCCTCTCTTAAAATAGTAGTAACAATAAAGCGGCGTGAATATGTGAACAACACCGCTAAACGCTCTGCTGGTTTGATTTTGTCAATCATACTATGTTCTCACCAAAAATCACATTAGCTCCTAGTGCGCTGCCGTGATGATGTTGATGAACTCGTCGATCTGAAGCCGAAGCTGTGAGTCGTTCTCAATCTCTTTGTCGATCGTCTTGAGCGAGTGGCTGACCGCAGAGTGGTCTTTCATACCAAAGTGTTCGGCGATGTTTGGCATTGAGCTTTGTGTGAGTTTGCGTGTCAAAAAGATGACGATTTTCCGTGCGTTTGCCACCTGTTTGATACGACTTTTTGAGCAGACTTCGCTCGGTTTGCAGTTGAGTTCTTTACAGACGATGTTGATGATCTCGCTAATAGTGATATTTTCGCGTTTCTCTTTGATGTAATCTTTCAAAGTGTCTTTTACGAAGTCGATTGTAATTGCCTGACCCAACATATTTGCATAACCGCGTATTTTGATCAACGCTCCTTCAATCTCGCGTATGTTTTCGTCCAGATGAGAAGCGATAAAATGAATGATTTCATCGTCGATTCTGATCATATCAATTTCACATTTTTTCTTGATGATAGCGATCTTGGTTTCTAGTTCAGGTCGTTGAATATCGGCTATCTGACCCCATAGGAAGCGGCTTTTTAGCCTCTCCTCCAATCCTGCGATCTGCTTAGGATTTTTGTCTGCCGTGAGTACGATCTGTTTGCCTTGATTGTGCAGTTCGTTGAATGTGTGAAAAAACGCCTCCTGTGTTGCCTCTTTGCCGCTAAAAAACTGAATATCGTCGATCAAAAGTAGATCGCAATTGCGGTATTTTTCGCGGAAACGATCAGATGTTTTTGTGTTTAAGCTATAGAGAAAATCGTTAGTAAATTGCTCGCTTGAGCTGTAAATAACCCGTTTATCTTTCTTCGCCAGTTCATTTCCGATCGCCTGTAACAAATGCGTTTTGCCGATACCAACTCCACCGTGAATAAAAACGGGATTGTACACCTCGCCGGGCTTATCGCTGACCGCTTTTGCAACGGTGAATGCAAAGTGATTTGAGCTACCGACAACGAAAGTATCAAAGGTGTACGAGGGGTTGAGCATTGTGCGAACGGAGTTTTTGTTTTCGCGGCTGATCACCTCAGCGATCTGCACGCTCGACTTGGCGCTGTGTTTGCCATGCACGATGATATCGGGTCGTACGCCCGTCTCTTTTTCAAACAGATTGGCGATGTGATCGCTAAACTTCGTCTGAACCCAGCTTGCAATATATGGATTTGGAGCGGTGATAATCACATGATCGAGCTTTGATTCGTTCTCAATGTAGCTCAGCGGCGCGATGTAGCGGCTGAAATCCTCGACGGATATTGCCCCTTTGATTTTTGTTTTGACGCTATCAAAGATCATCGGCGCTCCTTATACGCCGTGATCTTATCGAAAAACGGTTGTCTTATTTTTTGGCACACAATTTGCTTTGCTATGGCAGATTCCTCCAGCCAAGGAGCAAAAGACAATGGGCTTTTTGAAGATCAATACCAACATCGCGTCGATGAATGCGCTGACAAATTCGCAGGTTACAAACAGAGAGATCGACAAATCTGTTGGCAAACTTTCATCAGGTTTGCGTATCAATAAAGCTGCGGACGATAGCTCAGGAATGGCGATCGCTGACAGTTTGCGAAGCCAAGCAAACTCACTTGGGCAGGCGATTCGTAATGCCAACGATGCGATCGGGATTATCCAGATCGCCGACAAAGCGATGGACGAGCAGATCAAGATATGCGACATCATCAAAAGCAAGGCGATCCAAGCTGCGCAAGATGGACAAAACCAAAAATCCCGTACTGCGATTCAGCGCGATGTTAATCGCCTGATCGAACAGCTCAACAACATCGCCGTACAGACGAGTTTTAACGGAATGAAGCTGCTTGCGGGCAGTTTTGTCAACAAAGAGTTTCAGATCGGCGCGTACTCCAACGAGACTGTCAAGGCTTCGATCGGTTCAACCCTGGCAAGCAAAATCGGCGGCGTGAGACTAGAAACTACCGCGACAATCACCGCTTCGAGCGAAACGATCTTAACCTTCCAAAGTCCGACGGGCGCAGCGCCTATCAATCTTGAAAGTGTCGTCATCAGCTACTCGGCAGGAACGGGGCTTGGCGCACTTGCAGAGGCGATCAACACATACAGCGACATCGTTGGCGCTCGTGCAACCTTCAATGTCCAATCCACAGGCGAGCACGCCGTTCAAGCGGGCACGGTTCGCGGACTGAAAATCAACGATATTATCATCGGCGATGTCGATAACATCGAAGATAACGATCGAAACGGCAATCTTGTCAATGGGATCAACACATTTACGATGCTCACCGGTATCTACGCAAGTATCGACGAAGCGGGGCGGCTCAACCTCACGGCGCGGGACGGGCGCGGCATTTATGTACAGACGGGCGACGGCGGCGATTTTATGGGGCTAGATGGCGGCACAAGCGCGGCGGCACACGAAAACTACGGACGGCTGACGCTGGTTCATAGCAACTCCCGCGACATCAACTACGAAGCGACAGGATCGCTCGTGGGCAAGATTAACTCCGGCGGCTATCAGGCATTTACCAATATGGAAGATGTCATGGGCAACTTCACCGCTTTGCAAGGCGCTGCGGGCGGAGCGTATGCCAACGCGGTACAGTCGGGCGCGGCTGGGAAGTATCTGGGCGTGGGCGTTACAACGCGGCAGGGCGCGATGATCACGATGGATATTGCCGACTCTGCGCTAGAACTTTTGGACGAAATTCGCGCCGACCTTGGCGCTGTACAAAATCAGATCGAAGTTACGATCAACAACATTTCCAATACGCAGGTCAATGTTCAAAACTCTGAATCGACCATTCGCGATCTCGATTTTGGCGCGGAAAGTGCAAACTTTTCCAAGCAGTCGATCCTCGCACAATCGGGCAGTTTTGCGCTGGCGCAGGCAAATCAGATTTCGCAGAATGTACTGCGGCTGCTTCAATAGATGGAGCGCAACTACAAGAACAATCTTAAAGCGTTATACGATAGCAACCGCGAGCTTTGGCAACGGTTACAAAGCGTTGATGGCAACGAGAGATTTGAGGTTTTTGCAGGCAAAGACGCGATCGATGTCAATATCTTGGATCACAACCGCAAACTTGCGTTATATGACGAGCCGATCAGCGATATAGAGATTCGCGTTGGCGAACTTGGCAAATATCTAAACTACGCATTTTTAGCATTTTTTGGAGTCGGTAACGGTTTTTTGATCCGTACACTCTTAAAAAACCGCGCGCTTAAACACCTGATGATCGTAGAACCAGAGATTGAGATGATCTACATTGCGCTTCATCTAAACGATTTTAGCGCGGATATTCGCAGCGCAAGACTCATGCTTATCTACGCAGATGATTTCGATATGGATATTGCAATGCGTATCTGTAAAATTGATGCAATCGTTGTTTTTTTGAAGTTATACGATCTTGAACTCACCTGCAATTTTTACAGCGCGTATCAAGAGACGATCGAGCGCGTGAATAAGACAATGGTTGATTCGATTATTCAAACGGTTTTATCACACGGAAATGATCTGCAAGATTCGTTAGACGGGATCGATAACTTCTTGGAAAACTCGTCGGAGATGATCGAAAATATCCCGTTTATTGAGTTCAGAGACAACAAAAATAGCGAGGCGGCGGTTGTGATTGCAACGGGACCATCGCTAACCAAACAACTGCCGCTGTTAAAAGAGATCAGCGAATTTGTAACGATCATCGCAGTCGATGCCTCTTTGCCGATTTTGGAAAAATGGGATATTGTTCCCGATGTGGTAACAACGCTTGAAAGGGTTGAACTTAGCGCACTTTTTTATACCAAAACCAGCAGCGAATTTCATAAAAAAGTGGGCTGTTTTGCGCTTAGCGCTCTGGCACACCCAAAAACAATAGAGGCGATTAGCGGAAACAAGAGTTTGATTATGCGCCCGTTTGGTTATATGAAAGTTTTTGAACTAAACCGTTTTGGTTACGCGGGTATTGGAATGAGCGCGGCAAATCTTGCTTTTGAGATCGCATTTTTAATGGGATATACAAAGACAATTCTGATCGGACAAGATCTAGCATATGCGGGAGATAAAGAGGCTACACACGCGGAGGGACACATCTTTGGCACAACCGATGAGTACATCAAAGCCAGCGATCCCGAAACAGTCATTTTGCCCGCTTGGGGTGAAAAAGGGACAGTTAAATCAACGCCAACTTGGGTGTTATTTAGAAACTTTTATATACAAAATATCAATGACGCAAAACATAGAATGATCACCTACAACTGTACGGAAGGCGGCTGTCATATCGACGGAGCGATCGATGAGCCATTTAGTGTTGTAGCTGCGCGAATTGTCGATCGCACTAAAGCGAAACAACGCTTTAAGTTTAAGCCCAAAGATACAGAGCTGCTCAAAAAAGAGAAAGCCCAGATTGCGAGCGTAACTGGGCTGATGATCGAACGAGCCGATCGCGCAATTAAAGAGCTAAAAGCGCTCTACGAAAAGGTTAATCAATTTGCGCTGCCGCTGGAAAATATAGCAGAAAACGAGCGGTTAAAGCTGGTCAAGGAAAACGATTTGCTCCGTTTGAGCCGCGAAATTGACGAGTTTAAGGCACATCTGCGCGATCCGGTTTTTTCAAAGTATTTTTGGGACAGTCTGCGCGCGCTTGTGATCAATCAAGAGCTAAATATCGCCAAAATCATCGTGCAAATCCCCACCTCGCAAGAGGAGAAAAACCGCATTTCGCTGGAGTTTATTATGGCTCACCGATTTTGGCTCTTTAGCGTGCTGATCGCGTTGGAAGCCGAAAGAGACATTCTGCGAAAGCACATATAGATTTTCTCACGCCCACGCTCGGAAGGTCTTAACGAGTTTTCACTGGTTTAAGGATGCAAGGACGAAAAAGGCGGTGGTGGGGCGAAAGGAGTTAAATCACGATCTCGGGCAATAAATCATTTAGCGTTTTGTTGCCGTCCAATATATCCAAAGTATAAACAATATCGCGTTTAATGTCGTTATTTTTTATATTTGGTAAAGCTATTTTATTTACGCAGAGATCGCGGGCTATATATAAAATATCGCGTCCTGCTTGCATTTTATTAAACTGCTCCCACTTAATCTCGTAGCCGCTCTGTTTTGCCAGCTCTCTTGTAAATTCGCGCAAAGTTCTGCTATTGCCGTCATCGAACGGGTGAATATAATCTATTTGCGCATAAATATCGGCGATCTTGTCTGAAAAAGCGGCTTTATCTAATCGGGATAGTTTCTCTGGATCGGCGGCTTTTAGTATTGTCGCTAACTCCGCTTCCGAGTTTTTATTCATAGGCGAATATGCGACAAAAGTGGAAATATTTATACTTTCCAATCTGCGGCATTTGATCCGTTCCATATTTTTGGGTACTGGTTGTCTGAATATGCCGGGTGTTACCTCATTAAAGCCTAATCGTGGCATATCTTGAAAAATAAAGCGGTTTATCTCTTTTAGATGTTTTATATCGAAATCGCCGTCAATAGGCTTGAAACGTA
>BNUO01000065.1 GCA_025997415.1 Campylobacterota bacterium | reverse complement strand
CGAAGATCACTTCGACATCAGCTACGAATTGGAGCACCAGATTCGCGGTAGCACGAAAGAGAAGCTCCTCGCCGACATTCGCAACATCATCGATCGCTGCTTAATGCTTTCGCGTGAAATTGTTTCATGTGAAACAATTTCGGAGGCTGTGTGGCGTTCGCGTAGCTGTCCGCAGGCGGCGTCGATCTCAATGCCACGCGATTGGCGGATCGTGCAGACGATACCGTGATCGAGTAGATAGCGTTGAAACGCCTCCATTTTTGCGCGATCGGGACGGGCGAAACTGCTCCCTTCGTGCGGATTGAAGGCGATCAGATTGACTTTGGCGCGGATATTGCCCAACAGTCGTACAAGCGTTTTTGCCGAACGGGGGTCATCATTGACGCCGTCGATCATCAGGTATTCAAACATCACCCGCTTTCGCATATCGATCGGAAATCGCCGCGTTGCCGCAATGACCGACTCGATGTTAAACGCCTTGTTGAGCGGAATCAGCCGTTCGCGTGTCGCGTTATCGACTGCGTGCAGCGAGATCGCCAGCAAAACGCCCAGATTCATCTCGCCCAGCTCGTCGATCTTTGGCGAAATGCCGCTCGTTGAAATTGTCTGACGGCGCGGCGAAATGCTCAGCCCCGCCTCAGTCGCAAAAATCTGCGTCGCTTTAGCCACGCTTGCAAGGTTGTCCAGCGGCTCGCCCATACCCATATAGACGATGTTCAGCCCCTTTTCGGGCAGCATATTGTGGTCTCGTTTGATTGCCAAAACCTGCGAGACAATCTCACCCGCCGTCAAGTTTCGCACAAAGCCGTTCTTGGCGGTCATACAGAATGCGCAGCCCATTTTGCAGCCAACCTGCGTCGAAACGCAGACGGTGTATTGCGCCTGACGGATCGGCTCGCCATCGTCGTTTGTTTCGCCTTCGCGCATAAGCAAAAGGACGGTTTCGATCGTGTGATTGTCGGCGAGGCGAAAGAGGTATTTTTCGCTGCCATCAACGCTTGTCTGTTTCGCGGCGATCGTCAGCGCTTCGGTTTCAAAGCGATCGCTCAACTCCGAACGAAGCGCTTTTGAAACGGTTGTCAGCGTGTCAAAGTTCGTGCCGTATTGTCGGTAAAACCACTCAAAAATCTGCTTGGCGCGGTATTCGGGCGAGAAAATGGCGGCAAGTTCGGCAAGCGAAAAGTCCGCCAGAAACTGCTTCACAACTCGCTCGCAAGGCGCGGCAGAATCTGCTCTTTGGCGTAGCTGTCTAGCTTGTCGAGCGCGGCGAGGTGGTGCTTGTCGTATTCGTTGTGCGCTTCGGGTGAGACGCGATTGGTTACGCAAAAAACGCCGCCTGCGGGAATGCCGAACTCCTGCGCAACCGAAAGTACAGAGAAAAACTCCATATTTTCCAGCCCCACATTGTGTTTTTTCATCTCCTGCGCGAGCACACTATCGGTCGAAATGTAGTTGCTGCTATTGACGATCGTCTGATTTTTGACGATCGAGCCTTTGGAGATGATCACATTGTCGATCGGCGTGTAGCTTTTGCCCAGCAGCAACGAGAGTTCGATGTTTGCCGCGCCTTGCGAGGTTACGATCTCAAGCAGATCGTAGTTGGCGTAACTGCCCGCCGTGCCGATAAAGATAAGTTGCTTTGGGCGGTTGAGAATACAGAGCTGCGTGAGACTGATCGCGGCGTTGATCAGCCCAACTCCGATCGGCAGCGCGAAGTCAAATCGTTCACTTTTTCCTGCGCAGATGATCATCATTTTTCCTTTGAAGTAGGTGTGTAACGCTAACCCAAATCCGCTTAGCGCGTTGGCAGCCGATCAAACGATCTTCGCTAAAATCCGCGCAACAATTCAAGGGATCAATATGACAAACGAGGCGGTGATGATCAGGACAAAGGGCGGTTCGTTTGCAGACCGCGCGATCGAGCGCACCCGCGAAAAGATGTATCAGCGCCTCGCCGCTTTTGCGCCGCTTGATGAGTTAGAATCGGTACTTGATGTGGGCGTTACAGCCGATCAGGAGTTGGATAGCTCAAACTTCTTTGAAAACCGTTATCCCCATTCAGATCGCCTAACGGCTCTAAGCGATCAGGACGCGTCGTGGCTGAGCGAGAGGCACAGAGGTATGAAGTTTGTACAGGCAAGCGCACTAGATATGCCATTTGCCGATCAGTCGTTTGATCTGGTCTTTTCAAACGCGGTGATCGAACATGTGGGAAATAGCGATCATCAGAGACGATTTTTGAGCGAATGTTTTAGAGTTGCCAAACGATTTGTGTTTATCACTACGCCCAACCGCTACCACCCGATTGAATTTCACACCGTTTTACCGCTGATTCATTGGCTACCAAAGAGGGCGCATAGGGCGGTGTTAAAGAGACTAAAGATGGAGTTTTTTGCAAAGGAAGAGAACTTGAACTTGTTGAGCAAAGGCGAGCTGATCGAACTCGCCAACCAAGCCAATGCGGTTAATAAGACAAGCGCGCACGATGATCTTCTCTCTCTCTCTCTCTCTCTCTCTCTCTCTCGACGGAGAAGTTTCTGGGCTTCGCGTCGAATCTGCTGCTCTTTGGGCAGAGGTAAGAGATGAACGCAACTCCCTCTGTCATTCTGAACGAAGTGAAGAATCTGTGTTCGCCTTTAGATTCTTCAGTCGCTCTCCGCAGTAACGCTTCCGGAGGTTGCTACTGCTCCGCGCTCCTTCAGAATAACAGAAAGAGCAATAACGGATTTAGCATCACTTTGCTACTCTTGCGCCCATGAAAACATTCGCCGATCTTAAACAACTGCTTAAATCCGACCGCTCACACCTTGCCGCGATCCGTGTTGCGTTGCTCGGCGATAGCGCCACGCAGTTTTTGGCAACCGCTCTGCAAGGCACAGGCGTTGAACGCGGGTTTGATGTCGCGCTGCGCGAGGCGGATTTTGCGCAGATCGAGCGGCAGTTGCTCGACCTTTCGTCCGAAACTTACGCTTTTGGCGCAAAGTATGTGATCGTCTTTCAATCCACGCACAAACTCCTAGACACATACAACGCGCTCCCGCCCGAAAAGCGCAGCACGCTCGCCGATGATCGCTTGGCGTTTATTCGGCAGTTAGACGCGCTGTTTGCCAACCGCAAAGAGCGGCTGATCTACTGCAACTATCCCGAGATTGACGACGGCGTTTATGGCAGTTACGCGGGCAGAGTAGAGAGTTCATTTCTCTTTCAAGTGCGCAAACTCAACTACTTTCTTATGCAGTCGGCGCACAACATCTATCTGTGCGATCTCGCCTCAATCCAAAACAAAATCGGGCGCGACACCATATTTGACAGCTCCATCTATGCCACGACAGAAATGCTGCTCTCGATCGACAGCGTTCCTCTGGTTGCGGCGCGAATGTTTGACTGTATCTTAGCCGCAGAGGGGCGGATCAACAAGTGCGTCGTCTGCGATCTGGACAACACGCTTTGGGGCGGCGTGATCGGCGATGATGGCATTGAAAACATCGAGCTTGGACATCTGGGGATCGGCAAGTCGTTTAGCGAGTTTGGGCAGTGGCTCAAAAAGCTCAAAGAGCGCGGGATCATTCTCGCCGTCTGCTCCAAAAACAACGAAGAGACCGCCAAAGAGCCGTTTATCAAGCACCCTGAAATGGCGCTGCGGCTAGAGGACATCTCGGTTTTTGTCGCCAACTGGGAAAACAAAGCCGACAACATCAGGCGCATTCAGCAGATACTCAACATCGGTTTTGATTCGATGGTTTTCCTAGACGACAACCCCGCCGAGCGAGCCATTGTGCGCGAAAACATACCTGCGATCACCGTGCCCGAACTGCCCGAAGATCCCGCCGACTATCTGGAGTATCTCTACGAGCTTAACCTCTTTGAGACGATCAGCGTTTCGGCGGAAGATGCGGAGCGCACCAAGCAGTATCAGTCCGAAGCAAAGCGGCAAGAGGAGCTGACGCATTTTGCCAACGAAGCCGACTTTCTCAAAAGCCTCGATATGCGCTGCGAGGTCGATCGGTTCAATCCATACAACACGCCGCGAGTTGCGCAGCTTTCGCAGCGGAGCAACCAGTTCAATCTGCGCACGATCCGCTACACCGACACCGATATTGCCCGTTTGGGTTCGGACGATCGCTATGCCAATTTCGCGTTTAGTCTCGGCGACAAATTCGGCGATCACGGTCTGATCTGCGTGGTGATACTAGAAATTTGGGCGGATAAAACGCTCTTTATCGACACTTGGTTTATGAGCTGCCGCGTGCTCAAGCGCGGAATGGAGAACTTTACGCTTAACACGATTGTGCAGTATGCAAAAGATCACGGCTTTGAGCGGCTCGCGGGCGAATATATTGCAACCCCCAAAAACAAGATGGTCAAAAACCACTACGACACGCTCGGTTTTACGCAAACCGCAGACGGCGATCGACAGCTTTACACGCTCGATGTGGCTGCATATAGCGAGCACGAATGCTTTATCACAAAGGTACATAATGAAATACGATGAATTCTTTGGCGAGGTAATGCGCGAAATCAAACTGCGCGACTCGCTCCACTACAAGCGGATCGGCAAACGAATGGACGCGCTGCTCGCTGCAAGCACGATCGCACCGAGAGAGAGCGGAGGGTGTGGGAGTGGTAACTCCCACGATGCGGCGAAGCTAGAGCTTTGCTCTAGCAAGCAATCGCACCGAGAGAGAGAGAGAGAGAGAGAGAACGGGAAGCGTTGCGAGCAATCGCACACAGGAACGCCGCCTAGCGATCAGCTTCTTGCTTTCGAGGAGCTGTGCGCGTTGATCACCGCATACTGCCGCGATACCGCCGTTACACCCGCGCGACTTGCCGATCACTACCTGTGGCTAGTCAATATCTACCGAATTGAAGCCGTCTATTTTTTCGAGCACGGCTCTTACCGCTGCAAAAATCAGGCGGAAGCGGACGCCGCCGTCTATTCCAACCGCGAGCTTATGGAACGCTATATGCACTTTCTGTTGCTAACACAAGCGTTGTGGCAGGCGCATTTTGACACCTACTTATATCTCACAGATCGGCTAGAAAAACATATCAAAACAGACGCGCCGACTGTGCTGGAGATTGGACCAGGACACGGTTTTTTCTCGCGCCTGATCAACAATCGCTATCCGTCCGCCGCGCTTGATCTAGTCGATATTTCCGCGCAAAGCCTTGAAATGTCGCGCAAAATGGTTGGCGAGGGCGAGCGCATTCGCTACATCAACGGCAATGTCTTTGAGTTTGACGGCAAATACGACCTGATCATCTTGGGCGAGGTGCTAGAACACCTAGACAGCCCGCGCCAAATCCTGCGCAAAATCTCCGAACTTTTAAGCGAGCGCGGCATTTTGTGGATCACCGTGCCTACCAACTCGCCCGCGCCCGATCATGTCTATCTCTTTCGCAGCCGCAGCGAGGTGCTGGCGATGATCGAAGAGAGCGGCTTAAGCGTAATTGAATCGGGCGGTTTCCCCGCTGACGGATTTGACGAACAGACAGCAAACGAGCGCAAATTGACCGTAATGGTCGGCGCTTTTTGCGCACCAAAAACCACAAAGGAGCAGTGATGAGCCAAACGATAAACGAAGTACAAGCGATTTTTCGTTCAACGCTAGACAACGACGAGATCACGCTTAGCAGCGAAACAACGGCAAACGATATTGAGGAGTGGGATTCGCTCTCGCATATTCAACTGATCATTGCGATCGAAAAACATTTTAAGATCAAGTTCACCTCAAAAGAGATCGTAACTTGGAAAAATGTGGGCGAGATGATCGACTGCATTAACGGCAAAGCGGCGTAACAATGCAGATTCCATTTGCGATCGGCGACACATTTGAGCGCGAATTTGATCTAAGCCAAAGGGTTTATGACGGATTTATCGATCTGTTTAATGATCGCAATCCTCTGCATACTGATCGCGCTTTTGCAGCCGCGTTTGGGTTTGATAATGTAGTAGCGCACGGCAATATCTTGAACGGATTTTTATCGTACCTGATCGGCGAAGCAATACCAACAAAAGATGTGATTATCCACTCGCAGACGATCAACTACAAACAGCCTGCATATATCGGTGATCGCGTGAGCATAAAAGCGGTCGTCAGCGAGATATACGAAAGCGTCGGCGCGGTCGTTTTGAACCTGAAGTTTATGCGGCAATCGCGCCCAGAGAGAGAGAGAGAGAGAGAGACGGGGAGCGACGCCGCCGCACCAAACGGCAAGCCAGAAATTATCGCCAGCGGCAAAATACAGATAGGCATTTTGGGAGCTAAATGAACATTTTGATCACAGGCGGTTCGGGCGGACTTGGCAGGGCAATTATAGAGCTTGCGGCGGCGGAACACACCGTCTATTTCACGCACAACAAGCGTGATTGCGCGTGGGCAGAAAACCGCTCAAATATCAAAGCGATCAAAACAGATTTTACCGTTTTGTCAGATGTCGAAAGGTTAATAGCGGCGATGAACGAAATGGATTTAGATGTGTTGATCAATAACGCATATATTGGCAAACCGCTTGGTACACATTTTCACAAAACCGCCGCCGCAGAGTTTATGGATAGTTTTGCTCACAATATCATGCCTACGATCACCATTACGCAAAAAGCGATCGCTATATTTATGGCAAAACGCTTCGGCAAAATCATCAATGTTTTAAGCGCGTATGTGGCAGGTCCGCCGACAGGATTTTCCAGGTATGCGTGCGATAAAGCGTACTTAGCGGAACTCACCCTCGTGTGGGCAAAAGAGTATGTGCGCTACAACATCACGGCAAATGCCATCGCGCCCGAATATATGGATACAGGTTTTAGCAATATCGACGAGCGATTTTTGGAACAGGCGGCAGAACGCCACCCGCTAAAGCGCATTCTAACGCCGCAAGAGACGGCTGAAGCGGTGATGTTTTTTGTCGCCGCAACGCAGCAGATCAGCGGCATAACCATACCCGTAGGACACCCACAATGACCATCAACTCCATCAATTTTCTGCTGTTTTTTGCGGCGGTATTTGCGATCTATTATTTTGCGCTAAAAGAGAAAACAAAGGCGCAAAATCTGCTGCTGCTTGCTGCGAGCTATCTCTTTTATGGGATCATCAATATCAAAATGGTGCCGCTGCTATTTGCGGCGACGCTGGCGTTTTGGCTGCTGGGATTTGCGATCAACAAGGCGAACGAAAGCAGCGAAAAACGGGCGTTTGCGCTGACCGCTTTTGGTGTGGCGCTCGGCGTGGGCGTGCTGGTGTATTTCAAGTATTTCAACTGGTTTATTGAGTCGATTATCGATTTTAGCCGCGCGATCGGACTGGAGGCAAATATCCACACGCTCGACATTCTCGTGCCGATCGGCGTGAGTTTTTTCACCTTTAAGCTCATTAGCTACGCGATCGAGATTCATCGGCGCAAGCTCACACCCACAACCGACTTTGTAGCGTTTGCGACATATATAGCGTTTTTTCCCACGATAATGGCGGGACCGATCGATAGACCAAACGGCTTTCTGCCGCAGCTTGCCGCGAAACGACAATTTGACTATGCGCTCGCGGTTGATGGGTGTCGGCAGATACTCTGGGGTATGTTCAAAAAGATGGTGATCGCCGACAATCTTGCGGCGTATATTGATGCCTCGTGGAGTTCGATCGGCGATACGACGGGTGCGAATCTGCTCTTTGTCGCGCTGCTGTACCCCGTGCAGCTTTATGCGGATTTTTCGGGCTACTCCGATATGGCGATCGGCACGAGCAAACTGCTGGGATTTCGGGTAACGCGCAACTTTAACTATCCGTTTTTTGGCAGGAATATCGCCGAGTTTTGGCGAAATTGGCATATGTCGCTGACGGGCTGGCTGACCGACTATGTCTTTATGCCGCTAAACATCGCCTTTCGCAATGCGGGCAAGCTGGGCACGATCGTTGCGGTTACGATCACTTTTGTACTTATTGGGCTGTGGCACGGCGCGAGTTTGGCATATGGGCTTTTTGGGTTGTATCACGGGCTTTTGTATATACCGATGATTTTGATGGGGACGATGGGCAAAAAACGCAAATATGGGACGAGCGTGTTGGGGTTGCCCTCGTTGCGGGACTTTGCGGGAATGGCGATGACCTTTGCGCTCGTGGCGTTTAGCTTGGTGATCTTTCGGGCGGGCAGCGTGGAGGTTGCGTGGGAGTTTTTGCAGGGCGCGGTGAGTTCGCCCGCTGGGTTTTTTGATAGTCGGCGTTTTGATCTTGCTGGCACATATCAAATAAGGCTCAAGATAGCGGTTGTTTTGGCGATCGCAATGTTTATCGCAGAGTGGTACACGCGGCACTATGAGTATGTGATCGCTAATCTGGGATTTTTGCGGAGCGGGGCGGCACGAATGGCGCTGTATTTCTTCTTGCTGGTGGTGATATGTACTGGTAAATATGCCGATGCGGGCAAGATTTTCATTTATCAACAGTTTTAGGGGAGGGAAACAGATGAAACAATTTATCATAAAACTTGGGATATTTGCCGCGCTGGTATTGACCGTAAATATGCTGCTGTTTGTTGCGGTGTATAGAGCAAATTACAGCAATCTGTATCGCAACGACTTTGAGGGTGAAAAGTTTAGTTCGTTTTTGCTTGGATCTTCGGACGCGGAATCAATGGGAAACATTATGGAAGAGTACGGCATTTACAACTATGGAGCAGCCCGAAAACAGTCGTATCAGAATATGCAAGACAAACTAGAATATATGTTATTTAACAAAATCGCTATTGACACAATTTATCTATCGATATCCGACTATGCGATCTCTGTGTTGCACGATGCAAGCCCCGATCGAGCATACGATATGCGGATTAGAAAAAACTATAGCAATAGTTTTGAGTATATCAACGATCGTTACATCAAGTACTTTGCTGTCTTGATGAATTCTTACGCGCTCGCAGGCACCGCGATACTCTACAGAGGAACGGTACTACAATCGCCGCCGCCGCGAAGATTTTCCGAGTGGTCTGATGAGGAGCAGATCCTAGCCGTAGAATCGGCTGCCAACTGGTATAGCGCGCGTTCTAAAGATATGACTCAAGCGTTAGTTAATATATTGGAGATATGCCAAGAAAACAACATAACTGTCATTGGTCTTAAGTATCCTTATGCGACAAGATCGGTTGAGATGTTAGATAGGCATGGCGGAGATGACATTATGAAACAATACGGCGTTAGAATACTTGATTATCGAAAGCTATTTGTCGGACATGACGACTACTTTAATGATCAAGTACATATGAACCAAGAGGGAAAACAAGAGTTTGTAAAGGTATTTGCCAAAGATATTGAGCGCTTTAGGGACGAAGGGTACATCAAATAGCTCTCTCTTATTCTGAACGCCCGCACTTTGTCATTCTGAGCGAAGCGAAGAATCTAAAGGCAAACACAGATGTTTCGCTTCGCTCAACATGACAGGAGGGTGAGATTCTTCAGTCGCGCCCGCTCCTTCAGAATGACAGGGGAATGTCGCTGAACATAACAAAGAGAGATTGGCAAAGCAGAATTACTAGCTAAAAAACGACCTGATCACAAACGATACAACGGCGGCGGCGATTACTCCGAGTATCCACTTGAGGATCACAAGCTCCGTCTTGATCGCGTCAAACTTGACATTGGTGATGGTTTCCTGTGATTTCATATCGCTACGAAGCTCTTTGATTTCGCCGCGCACATCCTTGATCTCGCTACCCAGCTCTTTGATTTCGCCGCGTAGCGATATTTCCAGCGCCTTCAGATCGTCTTTTGTGGCGAGGTTTTCTATGCCTGCCAATTGCGTCTCTTTTAGCACCTCAACGACACCTTCCGCTTGGCGTTGCTCAAAGCCAAAGCCCTGCAACTGTTTAACGGCGCTCAAAGTATCAAAGTTCATCAGCACCACAGCACACCCCCCGAAAGCAGATGTTTGATTATAACCTAATGACAGGTTGCGTTGTCATTCTGAGTGGAGCGAAGAATCTCATCTATCTCGCCTTTTTGCCGCTCCTCGCTTGGTTTTTTCCGCAATTTCGTTGTCAGGCTCTTTCGCGGCGTCGTTACATACCCTTTAGTATGCTGCCTAGTCGCTCTTTCGCCTTCCTAGAACTTGCGAAAAATCCCTTCGCGATCAACGGCAAAAAGCAATCCGCGTACGAATGTCATTGCGGGCTTGACCCGCAATCCCTATTCCCACGCTTTGCACTGCCGAAGCATTTTGCTTTGTCAAGGATAAGACGCGAGATCCCCAAAGCGGAGGGTTTGGGAGTGGTAACTCCCAAGAGCGGCGAAGCTGGGGCTTTGC
>BNUO01000064.1 GCA_025997415.1 Campylobacterota bacterium | reverse complement strand
CGATCGTCCGTGCGCTATCAAGCGGATCGAGAAACGACGCAAGGCTTTCGCCCGCGATCCAGTCGGTTTTTCGCTGTTCGCGCTCGTCAGTATCGCGGATCGCGATCGTCTCAATGTCGCAAAATCCGCACCGCTCAAGCCAATTTTCCAGCGCCGCGATCGACGGGATAAACCAGACATTCGGCATTTTGGCATAACGATCTTTTGGGGTCAGCGCCACAGCCTCTGTGCGATCGATAATAAGCGAATCGAGTATCAGTTCGCCGCCTTTTTCTAGCGTTGAGGCGATCTTTTTGAGCGTGCCGATCGGATCGCTGCGGTGATACAAAACGCCTAAGCAAAAGACGAGATCGAATCTGTCGCGGCTGGGCAGCAGATCGTCAGAACCCAGCAGTTCGTAATTGATACCCGAACGCACAAACCGATCGATCAATAAAAATTGCAGATAGTACACAAACGATGGATCGAAACCTGTGAGTTTTGCGGGTTTTCCATCTAGCATTCTAAAGAGATAGTAGCCGTTGTTGCAGCCTAGATCAAGCACTCTTTTGTCAGCAAGATCAAAGTGCGGTTTTAATAGGTTGTATTTGATAAAACTTTGCCATTCTGAATCGATCAGCAGATCGTTGATCTGAAATGGACCTTTGCGCCAAGGAATCAGTTTTTTTGCGATCGTCTCGTAGGGAAGACGATCGCTAGTAACGATCTTGATCGTATCATTCAACTCTACGCTGATCACTTCAGGATTTTGCGTTAGTATCTGTTCTTTTAACTGCGTAAGTTCGTGATGATTTAGTTGCAATTAAGACAGTCTTCAAGTTGGAATTCATCTTTTTGTTCGCACTTATTGGAGATGTTGTTGTATGGACATTTTTTGAAGTACACTCCCTGCGCGTCGTAGCCTTCTACGCAGTCGTTATAATAGCTTGATGATACGCCGCATTCATTGATATACGCGCAACCGCCAAAGAGCAATCCGATCGTGAATAACATTGTGATAAGCGCACTGTTTTTAATCATTGTTAGCGTGTGTTTCCCGTCTGCGTTTGTACGATTTAACGATGATATTGATAATAAAATCGTATGCAAAAATTGCCAGAAAATAGCCGACGATCGTCCAGACAACGGCGGTGATCAAAACGCCCGTTAAAAGCGGCAGCGGCGCATGTTGCAAAAGCGCCCAAACGCCCTCGTTTTTTAGGATTGAAAGCGATGATTCACCACCGATAATCAGTTCGCCAAGCCAGAGCTGAAAGGCAACAATAAACGGGTGGGTGAATGGATTTGTTACCCAAACTGCCAGCAGCGCCAGCGGGATATTTGCCCCCAAGATCACCGCAAATAGAGCGCTTGGAATCATCTGAAACGGCATTGGGATCATCGCCCAAAAACAGCCGATCGCAAAACCTTTTGCAACGAGATCGCGTCTAGCCTCCCAGTACTCAAAGCGCAAGAATCGATCGCCAAGTTTTTTGTGCAGCCAACTGCCGATAAGCTGTTTTTTGCGTGGAATAAGGCGCAGATACTTACCGATTTGTGAACGCCTCCAAATTTTGGGGCTTAGCGTATCAAGATGTGTCATAAATTGGGTGTTTCTAATGCAAACTTCATCGTACTCTCTTCGTTCATTGACGCGGCATAATAAAACCCTTGTGCAACTGCGCCTTGTACGCCTTGTAACATACTGGCATGCTCCTCTGTTCCAACGCCGACAATCACCGTTTCAAAACCTAGCGTACGGTTAATTGAATAGATATTTTTGAGTAGATTTTTGTCTAAAACATCGATAATGTTGCTGTAGTATTTGAGTTTTTTAACGCCTACTTTTTTCAGTTCCGAAAGAGCGGCGACATTTCCGCTGAAACGATCGACAATCAGTTCAATTCCGTAGTTGCCAAGCGTTTGCAACGCATTGGTATTCGCAAGCAGAGCGGCTTCGCTCACCTCAAATGCGATCTGCGTACTTTCCACGCCGTGCTTTTTAAGTTCATCGATCGTCCAGTGGATAAAACCTGCGCTTTCGAGCGTCTTTTGAGAGATATTGATCGCAATTTTGGGCGTAAATTGCCGCTCTTTCCAGTGGCTAATTGCCGTGCAAACAGCGGTAATAACCAAGCGATCAATATCGGTAATCAGCCCCATTTTTACCGCAAGAGCGATAAAGCGATCGGCGTTAATCGTATTGTAAGTTGGGTTTTTCCAGCGAATAAGCGCCTCAAAACCCAAAACGCGGTTATCGTCAAGGTTGATCTGCGGCTGAAACTCAATGGCAATATCCTGCATTAGCATCGCGTCATTAAGCGCATTTTCCAGCGCAAGCTGCTCACGAACTTCAATGTTTTGCTCTTTTGAACAGAACTCAAACTTATTGCAGCCGTAATCTTTTGCCCGAAGCGTTGCCGCGATCGCGTTGTCGATTAACTCGTGATCGCTAAGACTATCCTGCGGAAAGAGGCTGATACCGATACAGGTAGTTGCGTTGATATTGCGGTAGTCGATCTCGATGAGTTCGCTCAAAATCCCTTGAATGCGCCGCACAATATCAAATATGTTGTTTTTGATGTTCTTGCTGCATATCAAAAGCGCAAATTCGTCGTTATCCATTCGTGCAAAAATGTCGTTTGCGCGCAGTATCCGTTCGATTCTACTTGCTAACGCCCGCAATACTTTATCGCCAAATTCGTGTCCATAAATGTCATTAAATAGGCTGAAATGGTCTATGTCAATATAGAGTAACGCCATCTGATCGTCCGTGAGTTTTGCCCTAGCGATCATTCGCGCTATGCGATCGAGAAACCAGAGTTTATTTGGCAGTTGCGTGGCGCTGTCGCAGTAGAAGTCGCTGTGCTCCGAACTCATCTCTACGGACTGTTCAATATCTTGGGCGATCAACCAGTATCCGCTCTTGCTTGGTTCGGTGGATTCGTGCGTATATGCGCGGATTCTGACCGGTTTGATGGTTTTATTGTGCCGATACATTTCGCTTTCATGTACATCAGTACAGCCGTCTGTCTCGATCTGTTTCATTATATGAGGCATTGTTCGTTCATAGCGAGTTTCGGGCACAATATCTTTTAGGTGCATCAACTCTAATTTATCTTTTGAGTAGCCAAGCATTTCGCAAAAGCGTTGATTGACATCTTTGATCCGAAACTGCTTATCCAACACAATGAAACCATCTTTCATAGCGGCGATCAAACTTGCCAAACGATTCTTGGTGTATTCAAGCTCCTGCGTCAATCGATGTTTTTCTGTATTGTCGAGTATGCATGTGATGATGTATTTTCCCGAATCAAACGATGGTATATGCGAGCACATTTCAATATATCGGACTGGATCGTTTGCGTTTTGGGGCTGTATCTCTGTGGTTTTGATGGAGGTGTTTTGTTGTTTGATCTCATCGATAAACTGGTTTCGTTCGTATGTACTCTGCCAAAGTGCAATGCTACGCGAATTGTATCTTTTTAGATGATCGCGCTTGATGTTAAATGTTTCGAGAAATCGATCGTTTGCCGCAACAAACAAGCCATCTTCCATACGGCTGATGGCGAACGGGACATTGCACTCGAGCAGAAATTTGTCAAAAGCCGCAATCGTCTTTCCGCCCAATATGCCAGAAAATAATTTCACGCTGCATCTTCAACCAGATTTGTCAAAGGTTCAGGAACATGGCAGGCGTAACCCTGCGCATAGGTAACGCCAAGGTCTTTGACAATCTTGTAGATGTCGTTGTTGCACACATACTCTGCAACGGTTCTTAGACCATACGCCGCCGCAAGCTGAACCATCGACTCAACAACAGCGCGATCGGAGTTGTCGGTATCAAGGTTTTTGACAAACTGCCCGTCGATCTTGAGGTAATCGACCTTGAACTGTTTGAGGTAGGCAAACGATGAAAGTCCGCTGCCGAAGTCATCAAGCGCGATATAGGCTTTGAGATCATGCATTCGCTCAATGAAGCTGAGCGCGAGGTTGATCTGCGCGACTGCGTGGCTCTCGGTGATCTCAAAGCAGAGCCGCTGCGGATCGATGTTGTACTTCGATATTCGCTCCGCGACAAAGTCGGGAAAGTCGCGATCGGAGAGGCTTGCGCCCGAAACATTGATCGCAAAGCGGTACACATCGTAGGTGATCTGTTGCGAGTTCCATTTGGAAAGCTGGCGGCAGACGCTATCGACAACCCAGCGATCGATGTAGGGCATTAGGTTAAACCGCTCGGCTGCGTTGATAAACCGTTCGGGCGACTGAATGTTGCCGCTGATGTCTCGAAGGCGTAGCAGCACCTCTGCGTGGCGGTATGTGTTGGCATCGTTTTGAAGCGGTTCGACCCTCTGGAAGTAGAGCAGGAAGCGCCCTTGCGCAAGTGCGGTGTTGATGTGCGAAACGCTGCTAAACTCCTCGCTTCGCATACGGAAATAGTCGTCGTTGTCGTCGTAATAGACCACCTGATTTCGCCCTAGCTCTTTTGCGGCGTAGCAGGCGGTATCGGCGGCGATGAGAATCTTGCTGACTGAATTGATATTTTCGCTGCACTGGACAACGCCAATCGACGCGCTGACATTGAATGTGCGTCCTGAGAAGCTAAACTCATAGTTGCGGATCGCTTCAAGGCAGGCGTTTGCACGGCTCATTGCGTCCTCTTTGTCCAGATCGCGAAAGAGTATGCCAAACTCGTCGCCGCCAAGCCGCGCGAAAAATCCGTACGGCGTGTAGCCTTCCAAGAGCCGCGAAATGCCGATGAGCAGTTGATCGCCCGCGATATGTCCGCACGAATCATTGACGACTTTGAACTGATCGAGGTCGAGATAGAAGACGGCGATCGGGCGTTGATCTTGCTTCTGCCAATCAAGCACCTGCTTGAGACGGCGTTCAAATGCGCGGCGGTTATGCAGACCCGTCAGCGAGTCGTGTTCCGCCTGATAGGTTAGCTCCTCTGTGGCGACATGCTGGAGCGTTACATCTCTGACGCTGCTACGATAGCCCAGCGACAAGCCGTTTTCGTCAAAAATCCCCTGCCACGAAACCGCAACCCAAACATCGTGTCCGTTTTTGTGATGAATGCGGTACTCCAGATCCTGCCCGCTAAAGCCGCTTCGCGCCTGCTCAATCTGCCGTCTAACAAGCATAAGATCGTTGGGGTGTACCAGCGGAAGCGGAAAGTTTTCCATCTTCATGCACTCATCGGGCGTATAGCCCGTAATCCGCTCTACGGCGGGGTTGATCCACTGCAACAAGCCGCCGCTATTGAACCAGTTCTCCCACGAATAGGTGTAGTCGGCGATCGCTCTGAATCGCTGCTCTTTTTTGCGAAGCGTATTGATATGATCTTGAATGGTAGAAGCCATCGCGTTGAAGTTGCGAGAGAGGATCGCGATCTCATCGTTGCCTTCGACCTCGATCCGCTCTTCAAAATGCCCTTGCGAGATTTTGATGGAGCTTAAAGCAACCTTTTCCACATTGCGCGTGAAGTAGAAAATGACAAAGCCCAGCATAATGCTCAGGGCGATAATGCCAAAAATGGCGATCGTGGAGTTTTGAACCAGCAGTCCGATCAACGCGCTTCTGATGTAGTGCGTTGAGAGTCCAAAGTAGAGGTAGCCGTAGTTTTGTCCCTCTAGTTCAACGGGCAGGAGTTCAACTCTCTGCGTCGCGTACTCGCCGGGCGTTGGGAGCGCACCGTTTTGACTTTCGCCCACGCCGTAGAGAATGTTGCTGCTCTCATCGGTAACGATCATAAAGTCGATATTGCCCGCTTTCACCCAAGAGTCCAGCATATCGCGCAGAGTTGCCGCATCTTGATCGATGAGCGGAGTCATAAGCGCAGAGTGGTACGCAAGCCTGATCTCCTCTATCTGCTGATTGACCTGTTTATCAAGGTTGGTTGTCATTAAGCGAACGCTATTTGCCAAGATCGCGATGAGTACAACCACCGTTACAAACATGACACTAACAAACAGTTTGGTGCGCAGCGACTTATTTCTAAAGTTCAAGGTCTGGACTCCAGTATCTTTTCTGTTAGTTTAGCGTATTCATTAAATGCTTTGATGTCATCGTTGGTAACCGCCCTGTAACCGATATAACCGGTATCGACAAAAAACTGCCGCCCCGCTTCGCTTAGCTCAAACGCCAAAAACGCATCTGCAATATCTTTGACAGTCTGATCGCCCAGCTTTTTGTCGGCAAGCATCAGGATCGATGGAAAACTGACGGTGGTGAGCGAAAGCGCAACGACCTGCTCCTGCGTCTCTTTGCTCGCCTGTCTAAGCGGGTAGATACTGGTGATCGCCGCATCGATCCGCTTGGAGGCGACTGCCATAATCGCCGTTATATGTGAAGCCTGCTCGACGATGTTGTAGTGTTTTGCCAGACCAACGCTGTCAAGCCATTGCATTCCGCCGATGTAAAACAGCGAGAGATAATCAGGAAGTCCGATCGTCTTATCACGCAGATCCTCGATCGTCTTGATGTCGCTGTCTTTTCGCACAACGACCGAAATCTCCAGCCGCGATCGATAGCACAAAAGCGGCTCAAAGCCTTTTTTGATCATCGCCGGCATGAAGTGTCCCGTTGTCAGCACGACATCAAAGCGACCATTCAGCGTCTCTTGAAAAAAGTGCGCGTGATCCTTAGACGAATACAGGACAACTTTGCGTCCAAGTTTTTGGGACAGAAAGTCACGAAGCGGCTTGTGCGTTTGCATCAAAGCGGCTGTGGAGTTGTAGGGAACGATCCCGACACGAAGCGGAGAGTCCGCCGCAGGCGAACTTTCGGCGGCAAACACCGATAAAACCAGCAGGCACAGGGAAGCAAAACAAGCTCTCGCAATCATCGCACGCCTCCAAAAATTGTGTTCGGTCAAACCTAATCATAACAAATAATCATTTCTAAAACAATGATTAAACGCAACAATACCGCATTTGGTTTGTTTGGCTACGATCGCGCTCTATGTTTCACCAAAGGTCATTTGGATTATGAAAAACAACCTAGAAGCGTTCAAACGGGCGCAAAAACTCTTTCCGGGCGGCGTCAATAGCCCCGTGCGTGCGTTTGGCAGCGTGGGCGGAACTCCGCCGTTTATCGATCGCGGCGAGGGCGGCTACATCTACGACATCGAAGGCAAGCGCTACGCCGATTTTGTCCAAAGTTGGGGACCTCTCATACTCGGACACGCCTATCCAAGCGTGATCGACGCGGTTGTCAAAACGGCAAAACGAGGGCTTAGCTTTGGTGCGCCGAGCGAATTGGAGAGCGATCTGGCGGATCTGATCCTTTCGATCTACGGTTTTTTGGACAAGGTGCGGTTTGTGAGTACCGGAACGGAAGCGGTGATGACCGCGCTTCGTCTGGCGCGCGGCGTTACGGGGCGCGACGATATTGTCAAGTTTCGCGGCTGCTATCACGGACACAGCGATTCGCTTCTGGTCGAAGCGGGCAGCGGCGCGGCGACATTTGGAGCGCCAAGCAGTCCGGGCGTTGTCGCGGATTTGGCAAAACATACGCTTTTAGCCGACTACAACGATCTAGCCTCAGTTGAACGGCTCTTTGCGAACCATCTGATCGCCTGCGTGGTTATTGAGCCGATCGCGGGAAATATGGGTTTAGTGCCCGCAAGCGAGGAGTTTTTGCACGGCTTACGCGCCCTGTGCGATCGACACGGCGCACTGCTGATCTACGATGAGGTGATGAGCGGTTTTCGCGCCTCCAAAATGGGCGCGTGCGGACTGACCAAAACCCGCCCCGACATTGTAACTTTCGGAAAGGTCATCGGCGGAGGACTGCCCGTCGCCGCGCTTGGCGGCAAGGCAAAGACAATGGACGCGCTCTCGCCGATCGGCAAAATCTACCAAGCAGGAACGCTTAGCGGCAATCCTGTAGCAATGGCGGCGGGAATCGCCACGCTAACCGAGATTGTCGAAACACACGATCTATATGACACGCTCTCAAAGAGGGCAAAGCGGCTAACGGAGGGCTTTTTGAGCGCGGCGAAGGAGGCGGGAGTGCCGCTGACGGTCGATCATCGCGGGTCGATGTTCGGCTACTTTTTCACGCCCGATCCCGTGCGAAACTTTGACGAAGCGCTCAAGAGCGATACGGCGCGGTTTGCCAAGTTTCACAAAGCGATGCTTGCAAACGGCGTCTATCTCGCGCCCAGCCAGTTTGAAACGGGCTTTATCTCGCTTGCCACAAGCGACGAGATGATCGAAACAGCGATCGAGGCGGCGCATATTGCGATGAGAGCTGCGGCGTGAACGAAAACCAACCAACCGCAAAAAAGATCATCGAAGGAGCGGGCGATCTAAGCCTTGCGATCTCAATGGTTATCGCTGTGGCGATCGGCGTATTTCTCGGCATTGGACTGAAAAAACTCTTCGGCTACGACTGGCTTTTGTACTTCGGCATATTTTTGGGCGCGGCGGCGGCGGTTTTGAACTTTGTCAAGGCATACCAGAAGCTGCGCCGCGAAATGACCGATCTGGAAAACAACCCGCGCTACAAACAGCCGCCGCAAAAAAACCAAGATGATGACGAGGACGATCTTTGATTCTCGTCTTTAGCATCATCTACTCTGCCTGCGCTATTAGCGTGGCGATCGCGGCGAGCTTTTTTGGCGGAACGCTCTACGCGATCAACGCTCTAGCTTCGGCGTTTGGTTCGTACGCTGTTGCGATCGCGAGTTTTCACGCATACAAAAAGATGGTACTCAATGGCGCAGGCGGCGCGGCGCGAGACGCAGTAGAAACCATCGATGATCCGCACGAACTCTACGATGATCAAAACGGCGATCAAACGCCTACGATCCTAGATACAAAACCGCCGTTTGCAACGAGGGCAAAATACGCCGCAAACGGTTTTTCACCAACTCGCCTAATCGGTTACGCCGTTTTGATCGCCTGCTTTGCCGTACTCAATGTCAGCGGCAATTTTGAGCCGTATCCGTTTATCGCGGGCGTATCTGCGCTGCCGATCGCGGCGTTTATCTTTGCGGCTTTTAGCGATCGGCTTGGAACACATTTTGCAGGTAAAAATAGGAGATCGTGATGAGAAAACATTTTTTGGTCGATACATCAGTCATTTTGGACAATCCGGACAACCTCTACCGTCTTAGCGATAACGGCGAAAACAGCGTATATATCACAAATGTCGTGCTTGAAGAGCTTGATCACAAAAAGAGCGAACGGGCAAATGCAGGCTTCTTTGCCCGCGTCTTTTTCCGCACATTTATCGGCAGCACGGCAAAGGCGAGTACGAAGATCAAAGGCGCTCAAAAAGAGGGCGATCACTTCTACGAATTTACCTGCGATCACGGTGGCGAAAAGGGAACGCTAAAACTCATCGTCGTTCATCGAGAACACTACGAAAACGACAGCGATCGCAACGACTTAAAGATTCTTGAGATCGCAAAAAGCTACGGTTTGCAACTGATCACCAACGATATATCGCTAAAGATCATCGCGCTGACGCGTGGCGTAAAAACCGAATCGTTCTACGAGGACACGGTCAGCGACTACAAGAGTTTGGAGTTTTTTCACAGATCGGACGCGCCAAATCCCAACGCCAGCAAAACCGAATGGTCGCAGTACGAGGAGGCGGACGAAAACGGTCGCCCACACTTTTTTATCAGCGTGGGCGGGCACAAAGAGGAGTGCGCGTTTGAGCGGCTCTACGACAACAACGGGCTGATCGTCGCGCCGCACAATCTTGAACAGAAGTTTATGCTCTCCATTCTCACTCACCCGCAGAACAAAGTCGCGGCGGTCAGCGGCAGCACGGGCAGCGGCAAAACGCTGATGGCTTTGCAGGCGGGACTAATGCTCTATGAACAGGAGATTGTCGATGGGATCGTCTATCTGCGAAACACAGTCGAAGCGGTCAGTTCAAACGAGCGGCTTGGGTTTCGCGCGGGCGATGAGGAGCGAAAGTTGAGCTATTTTATGTATCCGCTTTTTTCGGCGATCAACACGCTTATCGAAGAGCTACGCAAAAAATCGCTCAAAAACGCAGTTGAGTACAGCGGCGATGTCAATACAATGGAGAGCAAAGCGGCGACTAAGCGGTTTATGGAGAAAAACAATATCGAAATGATCGACCTTGCGCACGCTCGCGGCGTTACGATCTCGCGGAAGTTTGTGATCTTTGACGAGGCGCAAAACGCTTCGATCGCCGATGTCAAACTGCTTGGTACGCGGCTTGGCAAAGGATCGCGCATTGTATTTTTGGGCGATATAGAGCAGGTTGATAACCCCTATCTCACGCAAGATCGCAACGGGCTTGTTACGCTGCTAAAAAAGGCGCACACAATGGATTTCGTCGCAGGAGTACTGCTGCGAAGTACGATCCGATCGGATATATCAAAATGGTTTGGACAGAATCTTTAAGACTTCTCGCTGGAAAGCCCCCGCTTCGACAAAAGAGCTTCGCTCTCTTAACTCTTACGAAAACGCTGTTGCGGCAAGCCGCCGCG
>BNUO01000063.1 GCA_025997415.1 Campylobacterota bacterium | reverse complement strand
CACTGCCGTCATTGACCGATTTATTGGCTTTGTTGTTGGCGTTATCAACCTTGTCCAGCCCACCACCTAGACCACCAGCAGCGAACATTACGCCCACGCAGATTGCCATAGCAACGATTTTCTTCATGAATCCCCCTTGGTTTGAAATGACGCATTCTATCCCTCTGCGTCTTTTGCATTTTTACCCGTGCGCGTGAATTGATCGTGATCATTGCAAAACGCCGCCGATACAGCCTCCGCGCTGCACACTTCGGGCAACTACGCTTTAAGCCAAGCCTACGCCGCGTTCTTTTTGGATTATTTGATCGTTATTTATTGCTGTGCAATTCTTTGTATTGTTTTCAAAAACTCTTCTATATCACCAAAAAAATTTGGATATGCTTTTTCAATTTTTGAAACAGAGTCGACCGAAATAAGCACTACTTGTTTTTTGCCAATTTTGCGATCAGACGACTGCTCTAGTTGGCGATATGTCAAGTCAGCAGAATCTTTTTGAGACTCCAAAAAAGGATGGACTTTTATAGAAGAATGACCATTGAGCGTGGTTTCAATAACCCAATAAGCCGCTTTGGAAAGTTGTGAATCTTTTTTTGCAAAGCTGGCGACCTTAATTGTTTCAAGACGACTAACAAGATGTTTGTCGCGATCGAATTCAAGCAACTGTGCGATCAACTGCTCTTTTGTCATAGCTTGAAAGTCAGTATGCGGCTGCTCGTTTTCCATAAGTGCAAATATGGCGCTAACTAACTTAAAAAACTTCTGCCAATCATCAGCGCCTTGACTATATTTTAAGGATTCAAGAAAAAAGAAATCAACAGTTTCTACTGCCGTTGCCCAAAGGTGTTGAAGTTTAGTACGCAGTTGTATTTCAATAAAAAGTCCATCATAATCTGGTTTTTCGGGGCTGCTGTATTTATAAACAATATGTATTCCTCGATAACCTGACGCTTTAGGTACTGCAATATAGTCTGACTTTCTTTCTAAATGATGTTTTGTGCGCGAGCGATCGTATTTTCTTTCGATTTTTCTCACAAGTTCGTTGCTTGCAACAATAGCGCGTAGTCCGCCGACATCTTGCATGCGACCAAGTTGCATCTGCTGCTGCCTGTTTTGCATCTTGTCAAGAATGGTTGGCACGCGCTTGAGTCGTTGTGCAACTATACTATTGCGACCTGCAACGCTCTTTACATAACTTCGTAATGTTGCTTGAAAAGTATTTAGTGGTACTAGGTGCAACGCCCTCCAATCATTTAACATTTGGAGAGCGCTTTCATACTCTTGACTATTGACATTGTTGGAAACAAGTATTTCGCCTGAACGATTAATCGCTTTTCTGCTAAACATTGCCATACTCGTTATCCTTTCGGTGTTTTCTGAAACTATGCCGCTCAAGTTCATAACTGACCGTGCAATAGTATATCTCACCTGCTTTAACACAAATCGCTACGATTCGGCAACCCCTCAAACAATCATACCTCGCGCTATTATATTTTCAGCGTATGCAAATAGCTCTTATCCTCCGCCGATACGCGAAACGATTCGCGACACTTTTGGATAGCTTTGTTTTGCGTCCATTTATCTACTGTTTTTGTACGCAGCAACGCGAGCGTTTTATCGCGTTGTTTGATCGCACATTCGCATAACGCCCAAGCGATCGCCATTTTCACATAATAGTTTTCGTGTGTGATAGCCGCGATCGCAGATAAATATCGATCTATATATTGATCGCTAATCAAATTTGACATTCCAGTTACTACGGCAAAACGGATAAAATAGGTCTGATCGCTACTAAAATAATCTTGCAAAAACTCCCACAAAAGCTGCCTCTCATTCTCGCCGACTTTCAGGTTAAAACAATCGCATATACCCCAGTTGTCGATCAGGGGTATAAACTCTGCGATCAGCGGCAATTTTTCGTTTAATGGTAATTTCATAGCCGACACCACTAAACCATGCAGCATTATCTCCTCAAATGATGAGTTTTTACACTCCCCCAGAAATCCAAATGGATCGCTTTTTACGATCTCTTTTGCGATCGCTCGTATCTTTGGCATTCGTACGCCGTATGTGATAGTGGCTCCGGGTATTAACGACTCGTGAAATTGCCTATATTTTGCATCGCTTAGCATGGCAAATCGCGCCAAAATTGCCTCGTAATCCATACTCGTAAATCGCTGATTTTTGATCGCTAACATTTCGCGCTTTGCCATTAAAATATCCTTAATTTTTACAACGCCGTACCCGCAGTGGGAACAAATAGGCGCGACATATCAACGCCCTCGTGCCGCAGCAGCTTGATTTTCGCGTCAATTCCGCCCGCGTAACCCGTCAAATTGCCGTTTGCGCCCACGACGCGGTGGCACGGAATGATAATCGAAATGGGGTTGTGCCCGACTGCGCCGCCAACCGCTTGTGCCGCCGCGCCTTTGCCTGTGCGATCGGCGAGGGTTTTTGCGATCGAGCCGTAAGTCGTGCATTCGCCGTATCCGATTTCGCACAATATCTTCCAAACTTCCGCGCGAAACTCGCCGCCGCGTGGAGCTAACGGCAGTTCGGCGATCGCGGGTTTTGCGCCGTCAAAGTATCGTTTAAGCCAATTTTCAGCCTGCGCAAACACGGGCAAATCCTCTTTTTGCACCGCTTGATCACCCAGCGTGGCGGCAAAGTATTTCTGTCCCTCCAGCCACGCGCCGACAATGTTTTCACCATCGCTCGCCAACATCAGCAAACCTAACGGCGAGTTGTGATGGGTTGTGTAGTACATTGGTTTCTCCTTAGAGTGTGATGATCTATATTCTTCACCGCACAAAATTGGTTATCATTTTTGGTTCGGCGGCGGGTTCGATCGTATTGCCGCTACTACGCGGACTGCCGTTGATTGCAACTACTTTCATTGTTGCTCCCTTATAAGCGTTGATTATATCACGCCATTTTAACTTTTATGCTATTTATCATATAGCAGCCGTTGAATCAAAGAAGGTCGTTGGTGCAAAGCGTTTGCTAACCGTGAGAAACCTGATAAATATGCGCGTCCTAGTGTCATTGAATAATGTTTATCAGGCTCTATATGAGTGAAATATAGATTTTGACCGCAAGCCAAAACAAACAGATCGCAAAGAGTGATGAGATTGGTATGAAACCGATCGATATCTTTATTGCAATGCAAAGTTTTTCCCCTAGTGTCTGGAATATCGGCAACAATCGAAAGTCTCTTGCCAAAAAAAGATTTTGCGTAAGTCTGGCATTCTAAATCGTCAGTACATACCACAACTCTTGCGCCGAGTCGGTCGTTTATTTCAGAAAAGAATTTTTTATAATCTGTCTTAAAATCTGTGTTTCGTATATGGATTGCATCGTATTCACCCAAACCGCTAATGATCTGTTCAATATATTGCCGTATGTTTTCTTTTAGTTTGAGTTTTTCTAACATATCAACGGCTGGTTCCCCGCCTTCGCTATGCTCATGTACCAATATCTGCTCTGCGTAAGATTTAGAAAAATCAAAAGTAAGAGGAATATTGGTCAAAGAATGACGATATATGTTGTTGGCGCGTTTTTTTGATTGATATGTTGTTATATCAAAAGACAGGCAGCTAGGAAATACATCAAATGGGGGGGACAGAAAATCTAATTTACCAAGATGGATCGTCGGTGAAAGTGATGTGAAATAGTTGTCAAAACTGTCTAAAAAACCGCTTCGTTCAGTATCGATATACAAGATTCTGCCGTTTGCTTCCGCATATTTAGCGCACTTGAACATTTCTATAAACATATCGTTTAATCCAGCTCGTGGTCGGCAGAAAAGGTACTGTTGAGTTGCTATTTCTCGAGGAAAATAGTGATAACTAATTGGTATGGAGCTAAGTTTTTCTCTATATGCTCTCCGTGTCGCACCTACGGGTATCAGAGACCGTACGATCCTATCATTTGCCCATCGTTGAGCAACAGCCATGCAGTAACACGCTAGCTCCTTAGCATAACCTAAAATATTCAATTTACGATCGTTTCTAGCGGTGTTGAGTTGCTGCGAAATATGCTGTTTAAATGAGCTTTGATCTCCTCGGAGTAGATCAGTAGAGTAGAGGTTAGTGCGATTAGAACGATGATCATTACGGCGATAAAAATATAGCTATTTGTTGCAAAAAAGCTCTGATGAAGCGTTACGCCATAGACCCAGCCCGGTGTATTTTCAACGCGAGAGAAAAACATCATCCGCGATATATTATTTGCATCTGCATAATAGACAATCCCGCTTGGTTCGTTTAAGATGATCTTTGCTTGTTCGGAGAGTCCTTTGTAACCAAAACTCGCGGAGTTTGCGGCAGTCATATTCATAGCGATTTTCTCGTCTTTATGCACAAACAATCTGCCGTTTGAATCCATCACGACATTGCCTGAGTTTTCGTCAAATTGAAACCTCTGCATCATATTGTTGAGTTTTTGTAGTGTGATCGATCCGTATAGTGCGCCGTGTACATTTCCTTTGTCATCTTTGACGGCATGGACAAATGCCACGACAATGTCGCTCGTCGATCGCGCCACATGTGGGCTTACAAACATTTTTTCTATACTTTTTTCTTGCACGATCCGCTTATAATATGTCCTATCGCGCAGTTGAAACTTCTCGCCTGTTTGATAGTGTCCGTTTCCGTCTTGATCAACATAGATCAGTTTTTGAACGGCGGGATCTAATGCGCTTGCGATCGACTCTAAAAATGTTTCGATCTCTTTAGTGTTTCCATTTTTGATTACAGGCATATTGGCAAGCATATAGAACAGTGAATCGTAACTGACAAACCACTGTTCTACTTCGCCGCTGATCGCATTAACTGCCGAAGCAACGATCTCTTTTTGTCGGTTGTCTAAATAGGTAAGCAGAGAATATAATATAACGATGATAGAGAGGAAAACCGAAGCGAGAATAATGAGTTTTGACGATTTATTATTTGCCATTTTCAAGCTGCTGTAACTCCTTCCTGTTCTCGTAAAGCGATCCTACCACGCTTGTACTTGGTAAAACGAGGTGGAGCCAATGGGGGGAATCGAACCCCCGACCGCTCGCTTACGAAGCGAGTGCTCTACCGCTGAGCTACATTGGCACGGTGAAAAAGCGGCGCGATTGTAACCAAAATCATTGAAAGTTGCTACGCGCCACGATGGTTTCAAACTCCAAAAAGCGGTGCGGATAGCTCTCAACCAGCCTGCGAGCGGCGCTGATGCCAAGCGTGCTCAACCCGCCGCCGATCCCGCTTGATCGGATAAATCCAAAGAGTTCGCGCTGCGTTGCAAACTCTAGTCTATATTCGCTCCGTTCGATCGCAGCGGTAAATCGCGCCGCAATCAGCCGCTTGGTTTCATCAAACGATCGTAGGCGTGTCGCCGTTTTCGTTTCGCGGCGCAAACTCGCAAATGTACCCGCCGTAAAGATCGCAAATGCCACGCGATCGCTCATAGCCGCACTCCTCGCAAAAAGCGCGTCCAAGTCGCTTGCCCATTGAAGCGACGATGATGAAACAATGAGATCAAACGGCGCAAACTGCTCCAGTTTTTTCCACTCAATCGCGCTGTCAAAATCCGCTTCGATCGCCGTTACGCGATGATTTTTCGGATGCAAGGCGAGCATTTTGGGCGAAAAATCGACGGCTACAAAGCAGTCAAACTGCCACTCGATCGCGTCAAAAACCGCGCCCGCGCCCGCGCCAAGATCCAAAATCCGTCTGGGCGCAGCCTCACGAAACGGCGCAACGAGTTCGCGCGCAACCCTGCGTTGCAAATCAGACAATGCGGCGTAATTTTCTGCGTGATCATCAAATCTGCGGCGAACACTAGACAACGATTAAACCTTCTATAAGAGCTGGTTCGCTAAAATTGCGACCCATTTTACCCTATCCCTAGCAATTGGAGTTTTATGATCACAACCCTTCTGGTGGTACAGTTTGTCCTAGCCGCCCTCATCATTCTCGTCGTGCTGCTACAAAAAAGCTCCAGCATTGGACTTGGCGCATACAGCGGCAGCAACGAATCGCTCTTTGGAGCAAAGGGACCGAACGCATTTTTGGCAAAAACGACGGCGATCATCGGCGTTTTATTTGTGGCAAACACGATCGCAACAACCTACTTTTACTACAACGATCGCGACGCTTCACTCGTCGATAGCGTCTCCTTTCCGATCGAAGAAAGCGTTCCGTCCGCGCCGGAAGCGCCAAAGGAGTAGCCGTGCTAGAGTCTATTTTTGATAGCGCAAAAGCAGAAATGCAAAAGACGATCGAAGCGTTAAAACACGAGTTTAGTTCGCTTCGCACGGGCAGAGTTTCGGTCAAAATCGTCGATCACATCAGGATCGATTACTACGGAACGCCAACGCCGCTTAGCGCGGTTGCGTCGATCGGCTCAAGCGATGCGAATACGATCGTCATTACGCCTTGGGAAAAGAACCTGATCAAAGAGATCGAAAAGGCGATTCAGGTTGCAAATATCGGCGTCAATCCGTCCAACAATGGCGCGGGCGTGATCCTCGCCTTCCCGCCGATGACGCAGGATCAGCGCAAAGAGAGCGCGAAACACGCCAAAACGATGGCGGAAAAGTCGAAAGTTGCCGCCAGAAATGTGCGACAAGAGGCAAACAACAAGATTAAAAAGCTCGAAAAAGAGAAGCAGATCACCGAAGATGAGAGCAAAAAGGCTCACGATACGGTACAAAAGATCACGGACGAGACGGTCGCTTCGATCGAAAAACATCTAGCCGAAAAAGAGAACGATATTCTAAAAATATAGTTGGGCAATATGGACATACAAGCGATCTACAAACAGGCAAACGCGCTTTTGGAGGGGCATTTCCTCCTTAGTAGCGGCAACCATAGCGGCTTTTACCTCCAATCGGCAAAGGTGCTCGAAGACCCCAAAACCGCCGCGCTCCTCGCCGCTGAACTCGCCGCAGAGATCCAAGCGGCTGGCGTTGTTGCCGATCTTGTCTGTTCGCCCGCGCTCGGCGGCATTCTCGCGGGCTATGAACTCGCCCGTGCGCTTGGCGTGCGATCGATTTTCGCGGAGCGATCGAACGGCAAAATGACGCTTCGGCGCGGCTTTGAGGTCAAAGCAGGCGAGCGGGTGATCATCTGCGAAGACATTATCACTACAGGCGGCTCTGCGATCGAAGCGGCGGAGGCGATCGAAGCGGCAGGCGGGCTTGTCGTGGCGTTTGCCGCGCTTGCCAATCGCGGATTTTGCTCACGAGTTGGCAGCAGCATAACCGCCGATCTGACCTGTAAATTGCCCGCCGACAAGCCGTTTTTCGCCCTAGCGGACTTTGAGTTTCCCATCTACCCTGCCGATCGTTGCCCACTTTGCGCAACGCACCCAGCGGCGATCAAACCCGGAAGCAGGAACAACAGTTAAGCGGCTGCGCAAGCGCCACTTTTTTTAGCGTGAGTTATCTAAACTTGCGCTCACCCCAACACCAAAGAAATCTTATGGTCTCGCTCGCCGTAAAAAACCACCAGTTAAAGCCTTTCAATATGGAGGCTAAAGAGTCAATGGAGCGCTATCTGGCGTTTGTCGATACGGAGGTGAGCGACTACACTTTCGCGCAAAACTACATCTGGCTGACCTATTCGAGCGGTTTTTACGCCATCGTTAATGACACATTCTGTCTGTTTCTTTTAAGCGGCGAGGAGCTGACAATGCTGCTGCCTCCGCTGGGCGAACAAGACAAGGTTAATGACGCGCTAATCGAATGTTTTGAGATTATGAATACCCACAACTCATCGATCTACTTTTCGCGTATTGACTATGTGTGCGATTCGTTTCTATACAGTTTTGTTAATTATCTGGAAGATGGCACAGAGATATTCGAGATTTTAGAGAGTTTTTTGGTCGAAAAAAGATTGGTTGATTATATCTATCTCACCGATGATCTCATCGATCTAAAAGGCAATGCCTATCATACAAAACGCAATGAAATCAACAAGTTCCGCAACGCCTATCCAAACACAACCGTTGAAGTACTTGAGCCTGAAAAACACGGTGAGGCGATTATGACTCTGCTCAACCGCTGGATCTCCAATCGCTTCAAATATATGCCAAAGGATCAGACCGAAAAGTTCCTTGACGGCATTAGCCACGAACGATTTGCGATCAAACGCATTTTGAAACACTACCGCGAACTTTCACTCGTTGGAATCGTGCTTAAAATGGGCGATGATATGGTTGGATTTACCGTTGGCGAAAAATTAAATTGCAACTCTGCAAGCGTGCTGATCGAAAAGACGGATTTCGATGTTTTGGGCAGCGCACAGTATATATTTAGAGAGTTTTGCAAGGTGCTAAAAGAGGCATACGGCTGTAAATATATCAATGTGGGAGACGATATGGGATTTGACAATCTTCGCAAAGTTAAATTGTCCTATCGTCCTCACAAACTCGTTACTAAATACACCATTTATCAAAAATGATTCAGCTTGTTAAAGCCACGATCGCAGATTTGGACACGCTTGCTGCGATCGAAAAGCAGATCTTCGCCAGCGGCGAGGATTGGCAGCTTAGCAGGCGTGTTTTTGCCTACCATCTGCGACGAAAAAACTTCCTCATCAAAGCTGTGCTCTGCCACTCCGAACGCCCCCTCTGTCATTCCGAACGCACCCTCTGTCATTCTGAGCGAAGCGAAGAATCTCATTCTCCCCGTCATTCTGAGCGAAGCGAAGAATCTCATCAAAACAGAGATACTTCGGCTTCGCCTCAGTATGACAGAACCTCTGGTCATTCCCAACAAATCGAAGAATCCAGCGCGGTCGGTTACGCGCTTTTGCTCACCCGTGAAAACTCGGCGCGGCTTTATGCGATCGGCGTGCTGCCGTTTTTTGCGCGTCGTGGCATTGGCGAAACGCTGCTAACCGCCGCGATCGCAGAGGCGAAACGGCTTGGCAAAAAGCGGCTCTATCTGGAGGTGCGCGAGCAAAACATCGCCGCTCAAACGCTCTACAAAAAACACGGTTTCGCCGCCGCCCAAGTGTTGCCAAGCTACTATCCTCACGGCGCAAACGGAATCAAAATGATCAAGGAATTAGAAGATGTTTGAGTTTTTGCAGACGGTGTTTGACTACCTAAATTACCCGTTCGTTTCAATCGGCGAGATCGGCATTTCGGCGCTGGGGCTGGTGAAATTCGCCGTTGTTTTCTGGGTCGGCTTCTATCTGGGCGCGCTCTTTAGGCGACGAATCAACCGCATTGAGATCAAAACGCTTTCGGGCGAAAACCGCGCGATCTTGGCAAATCTAGGCTACTACGCGATCGCAATCGGCACGATCATCGTGGGTCTTACCGCGCTGGGAATCAACCTCTCAAGCCTCGCCGTGATCGCGGGCGCTGTCTCTGTGGGCGTGGGTTTTGGTCTGCAAAACATCGTTTCAAACTTTATCAGCGGCATTATTTTGATGTTTGAAAAGACGATTCGCGTTGGCGATCTCATCGAACTGCCCAGCCGCGATCGCGGGCGCGTAACTCGTATCAATATGCGCTCAACCATCGTAACGACAGCCAACAACATCGATATCATCGTGCCAAACCAGACATTTATCACGCAAAATATCATCAACCTAACGCTTTCGGACAACATTCAGCGCATTTCTGTACCTTTTGGAGTAGCGTATGGCAGCGATATTGATCGCGTAAAACGGACGGTTTTGGATCGAGTAACGGCGAGCGCTCTTGTGTTTGTGCGCGATCCAAAGTATGCGCTTTCGGTGCGCCTGACCGCGCTGGGCGCAAGCTCGCTTGACTTCGTATTGGTCGTCTATATTTCGGTTGGAATCGGCGATACACCCAGCTACGAATACGACTTTTTACCGCTAATTTACGATGCACTAAACGAAGCAAAAATCGCAATCCCGTATCCGCAATTAGATGTGCATTTTCAGCATGCAAGCTAACGCCGATCGCGCCTAAAACTCAGCCATAATTTTTAGCAACATCGAAATACAATCTGCCAAATTTCACATTTGGGAGGACAGTATGAAGATCAAGGTGCGTATTCACCTGCTTTCGACCTTTGCATGGCTGGGTCTTATCATTGTTGCCGCAATCGGCATTAACAACTCTTTGTCGGACGAGGCTGTTTTTGAGGACATTGAAGAGATTCGTTTAGTCAAAGTCGAAACGCTGATGACCATTCAGGCTCAGATCAACAACGAAGGTCGCCGTACTTACGAGGCGATCGCTTTGTCCGCTCTGCCGGTAAACGAGGCTGTCTCAAATCTGCGGCAAACTCTTGCGGCAAAAAAGATCGCCGATAGTGCGCTTGAAAAGGCTTTCGACACCTACGATCGCATGCCAAGAGCGCAGGAAGCGGAGGCGATCTACAGCAGGCTAAAAACCATCTATGCAGGCTGGAAGGCTAATATCGTTGTTGGTATCACGCAGAAGATCGAAGCGGCGATCGCCAACGGCTCAGCGGCATTTATGGCAGAGACAAACAAAGCTATGCTTGATGTTACCATAGCGACCCGTTCGGATTCGTCGTCTGAATTAGGCACGCTGATCCAGCAGCTCGTAGATATGAATCACCGCTTGGTTGTCGAATCGATCGCAGACGCCGAAGCTTCATCGCGTAGTGCGATGACCACGCAGATCGTCATTGCTGCGGTGTTGATCCTCGCGGTTGTTTTCTTGGGTGTTACAATACTTAAAGCAGTCGTTGCACCGATCGAGAAAGTCCGCGATGCAGTTCAGCAAATTGAGAGCACCAACAACCTTAAACAGCGCGTTGATTACACAGCAACCGATGAGATAGGCGAGATGGTAGTGTCGTTTAACTCAATGATGGAAAAACTGCAAGCCTCATTCAAAACCATTCTTGCAAGTGTCCACCAAGTCAAAGCCTCGTCCTTG
>BNUO01000062.1 GCA_025997415.1 Campylobacterota bacterium | reverse complement strand
CGTTTTAGAAATGGGTTTGATTTTGGAATGCACTTATACGCATCTTCGCGTGAAAATGTATCTGATGTAGCGAGGTTTATGCGTCCTGCAAACATTCCATACGCGATCGTTTGCGCATAAATATCGGCAAAACTTTCCGCCGATAGGTCTTTGATCAGTACTTGTCTAAATGCTTCTAACTGTTCGTTTAGCGTTTTGTTGTTGTAGCTGTCGTCATTTGCGGTTAGGGCTTTTGCGATCGCTTCTGAGAGCAGTTTCGCTTTTGCCGCCATGACTTTGGCAAGTTCTGAAGCCGTGCCTATGCCTTGACCTTTATAGGTGCAAAAAGCGGTTAAATGCTTTTGAAACTGATCAAAGTTCTCTTTTAGTGGTTTGATATTTTCGCCGATCGCTTTAGCTATCTCGCACTCATCGATCAACTCGCCGTCTCTGAAAAATTGAAACTTCGTATAATCTGTGATGATCAGATTGTTTAACGCCTCTTTATACCTAGAAAACTGCTCTTTATACTGTTTGTCATTGATATTTTTGCCTATATCTTTTGCTTCAATATAACCTACCGCTATATCTTTGCGCGTAAGAATATAATCGGGTGCGCCACAAGCCGATCGGCTAGGTTCATTTGTCGCTTCGATACCGCCTTGCAAACTCTCTATAAGAGTTTTGAGGTACGGGCGATAGGTGTGTTCTGTGGCATTGCCCTTTTTGTAGGCTCTGTCTAAATCTTTGATATAGCCGTCGATGATCATTTGCGCCTTTCAACTATGAAAACGAGAGTATGACAAATCAACCGTTAAAACTTGACACCAGCATAAAAAATTAGAAACGAAATGTTTGCGTAGTCGATCGACGAGTGCGTTGTGTCGCACGGAGCGTATCCCCACAATCGGCAAACTTCAGTTTCGTCGATGCTAACGGGCGTGATCGCGCGGTATTTTGCGCCAACCTGCCAACGATCAAACTGCGCTTCCACGCCGAGAGCCGCAGAGAGCGCAAGTGCCGTGCCCCGCCCGCGTTCGCTGTATCTGCGCCCTGTGTCAGTGAATTTGCCGTCGTATGAAGCCCCGCCAAAGCCAAGCCCAAGTTCCGCAAATGGTTTAATGTAACGACCCACATCAAACAGATAAGCGCCAGTTCCAAGCGCATATCCGACCGAATTTTTATTGCCGCGATCGTCGTTAGCGTCCGCTGAAAACCCGCCGCTAAGCCCAAAACGCCAATTTGAATCCGCTTGCTGCGAAAGAACGCTGACCTCAAAAGCCGTGCCGGAAAGCTTTTCGCTCCCAAATCCATCGTAACTCTGCGTCATCTGTGCGCGCCCTAACCCAATCTGCAAGAGAACGCCGCCCGTATCGGCAAACGCATTTGTGGCGGCGCAAACGGCGGCTATTAGTAACAGTTTTCGCATACAAACTCCTTATGCGTCACATTGTGCAAAAGTTTGCGTGAATCAACTGTGGCGAGTATATGCGGCAGCGCTAACGCCATATAGCCGATCACTGTTTGACAAACTCTGCGCCGCGTTTTGTCATTACCTTGAGTGATGAAAGTCCTAAATACAAGTTTGGGTAACCTGATTTTTTGTATGCTTTGAGTATGCCGATCGCTTCAACCCATTCGTCCTCTTTTGGGTACATAACATTTTCTGCGCTCACGCTATCCCAGATCACCTCAAAGCCCGCGTAACCATCATCGCCGCAGCAGCCAGGCGCGTAACGCAAAACAAAATAGTGATTTTCGCCGCTGTAACCGATCGGTTTGAACAGACCTTGCAGTTTAATCGTTTTGCCCATATACTCCTCGCTATTTAGCAGTATATCGTTGATCTGCGTGGCAAACATTCGCTCTTTGATTTCCACAATTTTTGGCTGATCGGCATATATATTTATGCTGCCGATCAATACGCATATCATTGCTGCCGCAAACCCTGCCGACAATTTATAAACCATCATTGCCGCACTCCTTTAAGATAATTTATGCTCCAAAAGAGCAGAAAGCACGCGATATTGACCATTACCACGCTTGCGCCTGTGGGCATTGCATATAGATATGAGATCACAACGCCTGCAAAGAAACATATCACAGAGACCAATGCCGAACATATTGTAACGCTCAAAAATGTCTTGCAAAGACGCATAGATGTTAGCGCGGGAAATATGATCAGACTTGATATAAGCATTGCGCCCATCATACGCATTCCCAGCACAATAGTGATCGCAGTCAGAAAGGCGATCAGCATATTGTACGCACTCACTTTTACGCCTGTTGCTCGCGCAAATGTTTCATCAAAAGTGATAGCGAATAATTTGTGGTAAAACAGCACAAACAGCACTAGAACAACACTTGCCAAAACGATACTCAGCAGTACATCATTTTTGCTCATTGCAAGTATGCTGCCAAATAGATAATTGCACACATCGGTATTCATACCTGTCGTCATTGATATCACCACAACGCCCAACGCCAATGAGCCTGTCGAGATCAGCGCGATGGCTGCGTCGCCTTTGATTTTGCTGTTTTCGCTGATACGCAGCAGCAAAAATGCGGCGGCAACCACCACAGGAATTGAGACGCTCAGCGGCGCAACATTGAGCGCCGTAGCGATCGCCAATGCGCCGAAACCGACATGCGCCAACCCATCGCCGATCATCGAGTAGCGTTTGAGCACCAAACTCACGCCTAGCAGCGCGGCGCACAGCGACACCAGCAGTCCGACGATCACGGCGCGTACCAAGAATGTGTAGGAGAACATTTCCGCCAGCAGTTCAACCATTGTTGCTCCTTTGCGAGGACAAAAACTGTGCGCCCAACGCTGACTGCCTGTATTCGTCCGCCGTTGCGAAAAACGATTGCTCGTTCGTGAGGTGCAGAATGCGGCTCGCAAACGCAACCGCGCTCTGTATGTCGTGCGAAACCACGATCGCCGCCATTTGTCGTTCGCGGTTTAACTTGCCGAGTATGCGATACATATCCGCCGTTACCAACGGATCAAGTCCCGACGCGGGTTCGTCAAGCACGATCATCTTCGCGGAAGCGCACAGAGCACGCGCAAGCAACACCCGCTGCTGCTGCCCGCCCGAAAGCTCACGAAAGCAGCGGCTGCTTAGATTTGCCACGCCCAACTCCGCCAAATTTGCCGCCGCCGCCTCTTTGTCTTTGCGCGAATAGAACGGGTTAATGCCTCGTGCGCCGAGCCTGCCAGAGAGCGCAACCTCAAACACGGAGGCTGGAAAATCCTTTTGCGCGGCTTGCTGCTGCGGCAAAAATCCTATCTCATTCGCCGCAATGCCCACGCGCGTGATCACGCCGCACACGGGGCGCAGCAGTCCGAGCAGCCCTTTGATCAGCGTGCTTTTGCCCGAACCGTTTTCGCCCACGATAAATAGATAATCGCCCTTTCGCACCGAAAATGACAGATTTTTCACAACCGTTTGCGCCTCGTATGCAAATGCCGCGCCGTCGCAGGTGATCGAATAATCTATCGAAGAATCTATCGAATAATCGCAAGTTTCGCTCACCGCAACGCCTCCTTGAGATTTTCCGCATTGCGCCGATACAAATCTATGCAGCGCACACCGTTTGTAAAATCCTGCTTGGAGATATTGTGGCAAGCGTGCAGCAGCAGTTTTTTTGCGCCTGTCGCCTCGCTGATCGTGTCCGCCATTCGCTCGTTTGAGAGTTCAATGTGAAACACGACAGGTATCTTCTCTGCCCTGATTTTGTCGATGAGAAACGCAACCGTCGCCGCGCTCGGCTCTGTCTCGGTTGAGCAGCCAGGAAAGGCGGCAAAATAGGTCAGTTTGTAGGCGTCTGCGAGATAGCGAAACGGAAAGCGATCGGCAAAAACAATCGTGCGCCGTGCCGCGTGAATGGTCGCCGCCTCAAAACTGCGGTGCAGCTCCTCTAGCTGCGCGATGTACTCAGCCGCCCGCCGCCGATAGTTTTCGGCATTTGCCGCGTCCTTTTGCGCAAGCGCGGCGGCAATGGCGCGGACAATGCTAATGGCATTTCGCGGGGCAGTCCAAATATGCTCGTCTAGCGCCTCGCCCTCCTCCTCGTCTGCCTGCATACCCTCCACACTCTCCTCCTCAAGCGCTTTGACGCTGTCTATCAACCCGATCAGCGTCATTTTGCTCGTGTCCATTGACGCAAGCACGCGCTCGACCCAATCATCGCTCTCGCCGCCGACATAGATAAACACATCGCTGTTTTGCAGCGCGATAATGTCTTTGGGCGTTGGTTCATAGGAGTGGCTCTCCGAAGCGGGCGGAAGCAGCATTGTCAGATTCACCAAGCCGCCCGCAATCTCGCGCGTGAAATCGTATGGCGGAAAAATGGTGGTTGTAACCCGCAATTTGGTATCTAAATCTCTAGTTTCATCTGGTTTTTGCGTGCAGCCCGCAAGAGCTGCCATCGCAGCCAACGCCGTTAGCAATAGCATAATTATGCGTTTCATCACAACTCCTTTGTTTGTATTTTTGCAAACGAAATCCGCGCCGAATAGAGACTATTTAGCGGCGGATAGAGGAGTGCGAATCAGGTGTTGAGGCGAACTTTGAGGGTGATCGGTGTGAGCAGCGGCGTTGGAGCGGTGCGCCGCGTGTGCGAAACCGTCATATTGCGGCTTGCAAAAATCACGGCGGCGGTTAGCAGCGAGGCAACGCCTAGCGCTTTGAGAAAGTTTTGGGCTTTTTCTGCCTGCAAACAGACGAGACAGCTCTCACCCGCGCAGTCGTGATCAAGGTGCGAAACGGCAAAGTGCGCGGAACAGATGGCAGCAAAAATGACGCAAACCGCCACGATCGACAACAACCATTTTCTTTGCAATGGGTTACGCATAGGCGCGATCATAGCAGAGCTAAGATGTCGCTACTCTGCGCTAAAGAGAGTGCCGTGTGCGCTGCTGCCCGTGCGCCAAAAATCGTAATCTGTTTCATATCCCTATCGGATTTGATCGTAGTTTGTTTTTTTCTGTTATATACTTTTCTAAAAATACCAACAATTCAGGAACAGAATTAATCGCGGTGTCCCATGCAATCTTTTTATCTACGGTGTGATACCCATGCACAACAATATCTCGAATTCCGGTAATTTTACGCCACGGGATTTCTTTATGCGCTTGCTTGAAATCATCTGGCAGATGCTTGGTCAATTCTCCTAGATTGATTAAAGACATAACGATTGCTTTATAATACAGCGGGTTTTGTGCAAATGTTTCAAACGATTCAGCTTGCTTAGTAAAATCAATGGCTTCTCTTGCGTCGTCAATCATATGTTCAATGATCACATAGGCTCTATCGTTTGTAGAAAACATTCTCATCCTTTTCGATATTTACGCGAAATCCTTGTTTAGCTTCTACAAGAGAATCATATGTAATCACATCAACTGATCTGCCCAATGCGTCTTTTAGATCCAGAAACAGACCGCCAAAATCCCAAGCATCATGTTTGTAGTCATAATCAATATCTACCAATATATCTACATCACTACTGTCAGAAAAATCACCGCGAGCTACCGAACCGTAAAATGCTGCTTTTCTTACAATTCCATAACGGCGCAAAACATCGGTAGCTGCGGAAATCATTTGTTCTTTTTGAGTCTTTGCGCTCGCATGATTGGCAAGTTTCACTATCGAACCTCCGTTTATCTCAAAGAATTATATCCTTTACTCCGCGCTAAAGAGAGTGCCGTGTGCGCTACTGCCCGTGCGCCAAAATTGGGCTGCAAATGAGAGATCAAAGCCGCTTGAAAGGAACATTTTCTTGCTGTTTTTCATCAGAAAATCCGCCGCTTTGAGCTTGGTTACGATGCCGCCTGTGGCAAACTGATCGCTCGGCGTTGCGCCCTGCTCCAGCGCTTCGGCGGCGATTTCGCGCACGATCGGTAGCAGTTTGGCATCGCTGTGCGTTTTGGGATTTTTGTCGTAGTAGCCATCAATGTCGCTTAATATGATCAGTAGATCGCCATCGAAATAGTGCGTAACTTTTGCCGAAAGTTGATCGTTATCGCCGCGCAGAAGTTCGTCGATCACAACCGTGTCATTTTCGTTGATAATCGGCAGGATTTTGTGCGCCAACAGCGTATTAACGGCGATCTTTGCGTTTTCCGATCGGCTGAAATTGGCAAGGTCGTCTTTGGTGATCAAAATCTGCGCAACCAAAATGCCAAACGGTTCAAACATCTCGGCGTAACGGTTCATCAGCACCGCCTGCCCCACAGCCGCAAGCGCTTGGCGTTCAGGCGTTCGTTTGTTTGAGAGGCTCGGCACGACGCTATGACCCGCCGCAACCGCGCCGCTCGTTACCAAAATCAGCTCGTCTTTTGCGTGAATTTCCTGCAAAAACGCGCACAACTCGCGCATTCTGTCGATCGACACAACGCCGCGATCGCACAGCGTTGAAGTGCCAACCTTAACGACGATTCTCACGCTTTTTTTCCTCAGAAATCAGCCGATCGAGGCACGAAATAAGTCGCGCCGCGCCAAACGCGCCCGCAACGCTGATCGGCAGCGCAAATGCCGCGCCTTCCGCAGTTTGCTCGTTTTCGTAAATTGGAAAAATCACATCAAAACCATCAACCGCGCCGCTTAGCGAAAACGACTGCTCGCTGAAAAAATCGGTGATCTTTTGAGCCGCCGCCGATGGCTCAATATCCACGCGGCTAAAGACGATCGCGTAACGGCGTTTGATGAGTTCAGCCGAATAGCGTTCCAGCTCGCGCCGCAGATCGCGGTACTGCTCTTGCAAGCCGCGCTCGCCTGCCGTATCCAGCACAAATAGCAACACCCGCGTTCGTTCAATGTGCCGCAAAAACTCCAGCCCAAGCCCCTTGCCCTCGCTCGCGCCCTCGATAATTCCGGGAATGTCCGCCATCACAAAATCGTGATAATCGCCCGCTTTGACAACCCCCAAATGTGGTGTCAGCGTGGTAAATGGATAGTCGGCGACTTCGGGTTTTGCGTGGCTAATGCGACCGATCAGAGTCGATTTGCCCACATTTGGAAAGCCGACCAGACCGACATCGGCGATGAGTTTAAGCTCCAAGCGGATCTCACGAGTTTCGCCTTCAAGCCCCTTTTGGGCGTAGGTGGGTCGTTGATTTGGGGAGGATTTGAAATGGACATTGCCCTGCCCGCCTTTGCCGCCGCGCAAAAAGATGGTTTGCGTGCCGTTTTCGGTCAAGTCCAGCAGCAGTTCGCCGCTTGCGCTGTCAAAAACCTGCGTACCGGGCGGCACGCTCAGCGTGAGATCGCTGCCGCTTTTGCCCGTTTTGTTGCGCGATCCGCCGCTCTCGCCGTTTTCGGCTTTGAAGTGGTGGCGACCGCGATAAAACGATAGCGTGTCGGTGTTTGGATCGACTAGAAAGATGAGATCGCCGCCCCTGCCGCCGTCGCCGCCATCGGGACCGCCCTGCACGATAAACTTTTCGCGCCGAAACGAGGCGCAGCCCGCGCCACCTTTGCCTGAAGCTACCGTAATCTCTACTCGATCGACAAACACACAAACCTCCGCTTAAAATTGAGCGGCGCAGACGAAGCTAAATGATTAGATGAGAGCGCCAACGCCGCAACCCGCTTTGCAGCGCAGTTGCGAAGTTTTTAGGAGGCAAGAGGAACGACGGAGACTTTCTTGCGATCACTGTCTTTTTGCGAAAACGCTACATGACCATCAACAAGCGCGAAAATCGTGTGATCCTTGCCGATACCGACATTTGTACCAACATGAACTTTTGTGCCGCGCTGACGAATAATGATGTTTCCTGCGCGGACAAACTCGCCGCCAAACTTCTTGACGCCAAGTCTTCGCCCGATCGAATCTCGGTTATTCTGGGTACTGCCCTGCCCTTTTTTGTGTGCCATAGCTTATCCTTAAAGCGAAATGCCCGTGATTTTTACGCGGGTGAAGTCGCGGCGGAAACCGCGCTTTTGTTTGCTGTCCTTGCGGCGGCGTTTTTTGAAGATCACGACCTTTTCGCCGCGTCCTTCGTTGATCACCTCGCCCGTAACCTTTGCGCCCTTGACCAGCGGAGAGCCGATCGTAACCGTAGCGTTGTCGCTGATTAGCAGCACCTCGTCAAATGCGATCGCCGCTTTTGGCTCCAAGCCGCGTCTGTCAAAATTGACTACATCGCCTTGCGAGACCTTGTATTGCCGCCCATCGGCTTTGATAATTGCGTACATTGATGAATACCTCTTTGCATCTGCCAAATTAAGGGCGGAATGCTACACAAACTATGCTTAATATGATTTTGCTGAAATCTTGGTGGAGACAAGCGGGATCGAACCGCTGACCTCTTGCATGCCATGCAAGCGCTCTCCCAGCTGAGCTATGCCCCCACTACCAAAAGAAGTCGGCAATTATAGTTAGCCGATCTTAAATGTAAAGCGCGGCAAGAGTCCTCTAGCCTTTTCGCCGCTACTGGCAACGATCGGCGCTAAGGCTTAAAGCAATTTGGATACAATCCGCGACTATTTTTGAGATTTTTTTCATATTTTGGAGCTGTCATTGTTTACAAAGATCACCGAATCGCTTAAGTCTGCGATCAAGCATTTACGCCACTTCGACGATGAAGCCTCGCTCAAGCGAGTGCTTGAAGATCTGCGTAAAGCGTTGCTCAAAAGCGATGTTTATCACAAGGTCGTCAAAGAGCTGATCGCCAAGGTTGAAATCCGCACCAAAGAGCTTGGAATCGGCAAAGAGCACTTTACCAAAGCGCTTGAAGAGACGCTCTACGAAACGCTGGCGATCGCAGGCACTCAAGGCTTTGTTTTCGCCTCCAAACCGCCAACCGTTGTACTGATGGCGGGGCTTCAGGGCAGCGGCAAAACGACTACAACCGCAAAGATCGCCCGCTATCTAAAAGAGCGCGGCAAAAAGGTTCTGCTTGTGGGAGCGGACTTGCAACGGCTTGCGGCTGTTGAGCAGCTTCGCCAGCTTGCGGCGCAGATTGATGTTGAGTTTATCAGCGCAGAAACGCCGGTTGAAGCGGGCATTGCGGCGCTAAAACTCGCCGCCGATCGCCTCTTTGATGTGGTCATTATCGACACGGCGGGACGGCTTGCGATCGACGAAGCGTTAATGCAGGAGCTTGACACCGTCAAAGCCGCCACCAAGCCGCACGAAGTTTTCTATGTCGCCGATTCGATGACAGGGCAAGATGCGATCAAAACCGCCGAGAGCTTCCACGCAAAAATCGCGCTAACGGGCGTGATCCTCACCAAGTTTGACGGCGACAGCACGGGCGGGATCGCAATAGGACTCGCCTCGCAGCTTGGTGTGCCGCTTCGCTTTGTCGGCACGGGCGAAAAGGTCGGCGATCTTGAGCTGTTTTTGCCCGATCGAATCGTAACGCGGCTCTTGGGCGGCGGCGATATAGCCTCTCTAGCCGAAAAAGTTTCAAGCGTGATCGACGAAAAGAAGGCAAAGGAGATCACCAAAAAGATCAAAAAAGGCTCGTTCAACTTCAACGATTTTCTAGCGCAGGTGGAGCAGATGGGCAAGCTGGGCAATATGAAATCGCTCATCTCGCTTATTCCGGGCGCGGGCAATCTCGCGGACAAACTCGGCGATATGGATCTAGAACACTCCGGCGAGATGAGGCATATTCGCGCAATGATCCAGTCGATGACGCCAAAAGAGCGCGAAGATCCCGACCTCATCACCCCGTCGCGCAAGAGCAGGATCGCAAACGGCGCGGGGCTGAAGATCGACGAGGTTAACCGCTTTTTCAAGCAGTTTAGGAATGGTGCTAAAATGGCAAAACAGTTTGCAGGCAAGGGCGGAATGGAACGATTCGGCGCACTCTTGTCGCAGCAGAACCGCGTAAGAGCGTAAATCACAACAACAAAGGAAAACAATGACAGTCATTCGCTTAACCAGACTTGGCAAAAAGAAACAGCCTTTCTACCGTATCGTCGTAACCGACAGCCGCAAACGACGCGACAGCGGTTTTGTAGAGATTCTTGGTTTTTACAACCCCATGAACAGCGAAAAGACGCTCAAACTTGAGCGCGATCGATACAACTACTGGCTTAGCGTGGGCGCAAAACCCAGCGAAACCGTTGCGCGAATTGCCGCAAAAGCGTAAGTGATGATCGAACGATTTGTCGCAGATTTTGCGAAGCTAATCGCCTGCGAACCGCAACTGATCGAAGTTGAGCGCACAGATATAGACCCAACATTCTCGGAGATCATCATCTACGCACACCAACAAGATGTCGGCAAGATCATCGGCAAAGACGGCAATATGATCAACTCGATCAAAACAGTCGTCTCCGGCTGCAAAGCAAAAAATCAGATCAGCTACCGTATCTTGGTTAAACCGATCGATGAACTACCCTCAAGACGATAGTCTTCTGCTTGTTGCCAAAGTGGGGCGCACCGTCGCCCTCAAAGGCGCTTGCAAACTCCACCTTTTCGGCGATTTTCCCGACTTTTTCAGCGCAGGGCGAAAGCTGATCGCAAAGCGCGGCGATACGCAAACGGAGCTTACGATCGCAAGCTACGATCACGATCGCGGCTTGGCGCTCTTTCAAGGTTTTGCGACAAAAGAGCTTGCGGCAACGCTGACAAACTACGAACTTTTCACCACAGCCGACGAAACCAAAGAGGCGATCGCGCTTTCAAGCGGCGAGCATTTTTGGTTTGAGATCATCGGCATTGACGCCTACGAAAACGAAACTCGAATCGGCAAGGTTGAGACGATCGACGAAGGCAGTACGGCAATGCTCACGATCGCGCTTGATGAGTCGTTTGCGAAAAAACAGTCGCGCCTTGTGATCCCATATAGCGATCGCTTTGTCGAAGGCGTACAAAACAGCCGTCTAATGCTCACGCACACATTGGAACTGATCGACGCGCTATGACGCGACTTAGCTTTGTTACTATTTTTGGCGAGCTGATCGTGCCCTATTTTCAAGAGGCGATTTTGCGAAAAGCGATCGCGCGAAACCTCTTTTCGGTTGAGACGATCAACCCTCGCGAATACACGATCGACAAACACC
>BNUO01000061.1 GCA_025997415.1 Campylobacterota bacterium | reverse complement strand
AAAAAAAAGGCATACCCACTGGCGCTTCTGTCATAACCCCTTTCATTGCTTGCATCAATCTCAATCGCCTGCGTATAGCTCTCGATCGCCTTTGCGTAATCGTCAAGACGCCAATACGCATTGCCGCGATTGCGATAAAAAACTGCATTATTCGGTTCGATCTCCATCGCCTGCGTATAGTTCTCGATCGCTTTTAAGTTATCGCCAAGTGCGGAATACGCATTGCCGCGTTCTTTATAAGTCATTGCGTTGTCTGGTTCAAGCTCGATCGCTTTCGTAAAATCCTCGATCGCTTTTGAGCGTTCGTCAAGTTCGAAATACGCCTTGCCGCGAGCGATATAGAGCGCGGCGTCGTTTGGGTTTAGCGCGATCGCTTTTGCGTGTTCGCCAAGTGCGGCATACAAGTCGGCGCGTTCTTTATGAGCCTCTGCACTGTCTGGATCGATCTCGATCAACCGCATACAATCCTCAATCGCTTTTGAGTAATCGTCAAGATGGCAATACGAATCGCGGCGGCTGCGATAAACCCATTCATTGTTCGGATTGATCTCGATCGCTTTCGTATAATCTTCGATCGCTTTTGCGTGATCGCCAAGTGCGTCATACGAATAGCCGCGTTCGCGATAAGCCGCTACATTGCTTGGATCGATCTCGATCAACCGCGTATAGTCCTCGATCGCCTTTGGGTAATCGTCAAGATAGCGATACGAATAGCCGCGTTCTTTATAAGCCTCTGTATTGCTTGGTTCGATCTCGATCGCTTTTGTAAAGTCCGCGATCGCTTTTGCGTGATCGCGAAGTCTGTGATACCACTCGCCGCGATTGATATAGGGCGCAGCAGCGTTTGGGTTTTGTGCGATCGCTTGCGTAAGGACTTCGAGCTCCTGTTTTTGTTCATCGGTTAGCTCGATTGGCTCGGTTAGCTCGGTTAGCATTGGTTCTCCTTTGGTTAGCACGGTTGGCATTGGTTCTCCTTTTGTGTTTGTGCGCCCTTGCGAGGGTGATTGACTAGCGATCGACTACCACCACAGCTCATAGTCCTTAATCGTCCGCACAAAGTCCGCGATCGCCTTTGCGTGATCGCCCAGTTTTTCATACGAAGCGCCGCGCATAGCATAAGCCTCTGCATTGTCTGGATCGATCTCGATTGCCCGCGTAAAATCCTCGATCGCCTTTGGGTAATCGCCAAGTATGTGGTATGAAATACCGCGATTGTTGTAAGCCTTTTTTTTGTCCGTACTGATCTCGATTACTCGTGTAAAATCCGCGATCGCTTTTGAGTGATCGCCAAGCGCGAGATACGACTTGCCGCGACAGATATAAGCACTTGTAATGTCTGGATCAATCTCGATCGCCCGCGTATAATCTGCGATCGCCTTTGTGTGATCGCCAAGTGCGGCATACGATCTGCCGCGATCGGGATAAACATGTGCATAACTTGGATCGAACTCGATCATTTTTGTATAGTCCTCGATCGCTTTTGCGTGATCGCCAAGCTTGGCATACGAAACGCCGCGATTGCCATAAGCATTTGCATAATTTGGATCGATCTCGATCACCCGCGTCCAATCCGCGATCGCCTCTGAATAATCTCCTAGTGCTAAATACGCATCACCGCGTTCGTTATATGCCTCTGCATTATTTGGATCGATCTCGATCGCTTTCGTAAAATCTTCGATCGCCTTTGAGTTACCGCAAAGCCTTGTATATAAAAGACCGCGTTCGTTATATGCCTCTGCATAGTTAGGATCGATCTCAATCGCTCGCGTATAATCTGCGATTGCCTTTGAATGATCGCCAAGTACGAAATACGGAATGCCGCGTTCTTTATAAGCCTCTGCATTGTCTGGATCGATCTCGATCGCCCGCGTAAAATCTTCGATCGCCTTTGAGTAATCCTCAAGTTCGTAATACGCCTTGCCGCGAGCGATATAGGGTGCAGCGGCGTTTGGGTTTAGCGCGATCGTCTGCGTAAGGGCTTCGATCTGTTGTTTTTCTTCATCGGTTGGCATTGGTTCTCCTTTTGTGTTTGTGCGCCCCCGACTTGCGAGGGCGATCGACTACCTAGCAGGCGTAATGGATAACTGCTTGCCTGTGGAATCGTATGTGAATATTGTGTCGCGTCTTTGTACGCTGATGGTTGAAGCGGTAAAGCCTCTGAACTCTCCATTGCTCACATGATTGATAATGCAAAGCTGCTTGCCTTTTGCATCGGTTACATACAAGGTTGTTCCTCGTTGAACTACATTTGCGATTTGATCTGCCATTTTGTCTCCTTTGTTTGTGTTAGGCTTGCGCCGATTGTGTCGTCTGTTTGTGCCACCGTTTGCCTGAATGCCGTTGCTTGCTCCTTTCTTGTGTGCAAGTACAACATACAACTACGACAAATATGGACGCACTTCGCAGAGCGCGGAAAAAGTTTTGAAAGTTTCGACGTTTTGTTTGAAAGTTTCGGCGTATTAGCGGACTAACTCTTTGAGTTTTTGCACGATTTTCACCATTGCAAGCGTGTCGAGTTCGCAGTATTTGAGCAGCGACTGCCGAGTTCGTGCGGCTTCCTCTGCCGTCATATATTGCAGATTGGCATACGCCTCCATAGCATCGCCGCCGTTATGTACGCCGTCAAGATTGTCGTATGCTTTTTGCATATCGGGATCGATGGCGGGCAGGACAGCTTTGATCGAATAGCTGCCGTGCATTGTGGGGTTGTAATAAGCTTTGTTTTTGAACGGCGTCATTAGATCGACAACATTCTCGCAGATCGCCATTAGGTGCGCGTGAAATTCGGGAAATTGCTCTGCAAGCTCTTTGATCCGCGATTTCTCAAACGACATATTGTACGCGATCACCATTCTCTCTTGCGGTATATTTTCCACAAGCGATTTTGCCAACAAATATCGCGGATCTGTTTTGCCATCGCCTAGATACTCTATATGTTCCAAACTACCATTTTGCTGCTCTATATGCAGGGAGTATTGTGTGGGAATTTGCATATATGGTCGCACACCGTCAAACGATGGAACTGCCTCTTGGTATGTCTCAAAATCGAGATGATAGAGCGGATATGTAAGCGACTGTAAAAACGCGCGGATCTCCGCAATATCTACTGTAACTTTTTGTGTCAATTCGCCGTTAATCTGTATCTGCTGCGAGGCGGAAAATTGCGAAATATCGGGTATATCTTCAAAGCGCACAATGCCGTTGTGATATAGCTCAAACTTCTTATCGCCGCGCAAACGGGAAATATCAAATATGCTGTATTCGGGGATATTTCGCTGTTTGTGCCAGCAGTATTCAGCCGCATCGCAGCCGTATGGATCAGAGCAGTGCGAGCCTATATCGATCTTTGGCTCATTTTCAGAGTCGCTTAGACACGCTTCAAATTGCGCCAACTGCTGCGGAATATCGCTTTGTAGCGCGATCACCTTTTCTGTAATATCTGCGATCGTAAATAGCTTGTCTCGCTCTATCTCGCCCATACGCACATAGTTGTTGTTGATATGCAGCAGATTGACACGCGAAATAGTAAAACCCAGCGAACTGATCACATAGTATTGTATCGCGCAGTCGTGCAGATGTATATCTTTGACCTCTGTTGAGCTTTTGACCTCGTTGATCGTCAGCGTCCCATCATCGTTTAATTGCAAAATATCCACCATAACCAAAATGCCGTTAAAGCTAAATGACGCTTCAAAGATATTTCTAACTCCGTTTGCCAAATACTCTTTTGTCATTGCTATTTTTTGATCAAAACTCGTGCCTTCAAACTCTATCTTTTTGCCCTCGCCAAAGAGACGGCAAGCCTCCTCGCCCACACGATCGCCCGTGCCAAATTGTGCCAGCGTATTGGCATCAGGCTCTGTAAAAACATCTTTTTTATATGTTTTTAACCACAGCAACTTTTCGCATTGCAAACCTTTGAGATAACGCGATTTTGACAGATACATCTATTTTGCTCCTTGCATTGATTTCTTAGCCGCTTCCAGCAGTTCGTTATATTGATCGACCAGCTCTTGCGGCTCGATCGGTATCATTTCGCCGCGCCAAGTAAAGATATGGTTGCACATCTCCAGCAGTCCGTCAGCGCTAAACTCGATCAGCAGTCTGCCGTCCGCCTGATCGGTAAATTGCTGCGTGGGGTGAAAGCGATACATTTTTGCACTCGCCGCCGCCTGTGCCGATACGATCAGTTTCACATTATATATTTTGCCCTCCCGATACACGCCAAACGATGCAGACGCAAACTTATTTATATCAAAATTATCCGCGTCAAACGAACTATCCAATATCTCAACCGCTGTAATGTTGTGGAGCAGAAAGAGGCGCGGAGATTTCGGATCACCCGCAACCAGATAGCTCTTGCCGCCATACAAAAATCCCAGCGGCTGCGTTGTAATCTCTCTGTCTAAATGCGTGATATTTACTTCGCTAGATCTGATCACCGCATTTTGCAAACTTGCGATGATCTTTTCATCAAGTTTAATAAACGGACGCGGCGCAGAAGCTATGCCGTAAATCATCGTAAGTTGTTCGATATTGTTCATATATCTCTCTGCGCATTTATCCATCGCCGTTAGCTTGTGCGAAAGCGCATTTAACTTAGCAAAAATCTCTTTGTGCTGCTCCATATATCTAGCGGCGGTATGCAGTGTGGCAATATCGGTTTGATCAATGTAAATTGGCGGCAAAACCGGCTGTTTGGCGAGCTTGAAATACGCCCGTTTGCCGTCGACAGTTTTCTCAAACGCAGAGGGATACAACTGCTCGATCGTGCGCACCATTCGCTCCGCCGTCCGCCTCCCCCAGCCATATTTTTGCTGCAACTGCTCGTAGCTCACGCCTACCCCCGCGTCCGTCATTTCGTTGATTATCTCGATGACCTCATAAAGCCTATCGTATTGCGCCCGCTCTTTATACACCGCGTCTTCCTTTCCGATTGTTGTATGTCTGCCTTAAAATCTTACTCAATTAAATATGTTTTATCATTGCACCACGATCTGAAAAAGGGAACCGATGACGAGTTTAGTTCGGCTATCGATCGCCTACTTTATGCGATATTTTAGGCATTCATCAACTCTGCGCTTCTTCGTCCGTAAATAAACTTGCCGATGGTTTCCAGTCGCTTGCATATTTGTCAGCCTTTTCAAGCCAACGGGCAATGCGTTTTTCGGGAGCAACGCTTTCTTTCCAATACTCCACAAATAAGGCGTCATCCATTCTTAAAGCCGCCTCGCGCATTTCTGTTTCAATCAGTTTCAACGCCCGCTCAATGTAGATACCACCTTCGTCGTCATTTTTGGGACTGGCAACGCTGCCAGCCGAAAATAAATCTCTCGCTTGATGACACAAAACACCATGATATGTCAGTAAATAAAGCACTAAATCATCGTACTTATTGCGTGATCGCCCGGATTCCACGATCTTCGGGCAAAGCAGTGCGGCTTCCGCGCGTAATCTGGTCTTTCCCTCTGTGGTTAGATTTGTGTACAACCTCGCTTGAATCGGCACTGTATGTTCGTCCGTTTCACGATCTTCGATCCACCAAAGGCGTCCGTCAGGATGGATTTTGCGAGCGTAGGCGCGAATATACTTCATTTTTTCCTGCATAGGCAGTTTGCAAAACTCGTCATACGGTACGCCCATTTCCGTAAAAAGGGATTGTTTTGCTACGGCTTTTTCCGATGGCAATTCCACTTCAAAACGCGGTACATGAGATGTGCGAACATGAATTACGCTTTGCTCGTATTCGCCCCACCGCACTTCGGGAGTTCCGCCCATTTTTCCAAAAACTATGTATATATGTTTGACAGCTTCAATCCTCTGTGTTTCCAATACGCTGTTAGCCACACTCCGCCATGTGTCATTAAGAGTAAACTTAACTCCAACGCCGAACGCGCCCATTGCGATGTCTGGAAATGCCTGTGGGTGCGGAGCAAAGTCTATGGCAAACGAAGCGTTGTCTCGCGTCAGCGTATCCAAAACTTCGCGCACGCGGTTCTCAAATTGTGAGGACGACTTAAAGCCCGATGATCTAGCTTCGTCTGTTAGTATTGCGCAGCACTGGTCTAAAATTGCCTCAAACTCAGCCTTGGTCATAAGCCTTCCTCTCTATAACGGATTCCACCGCCTTGGCTACATGCCAAGCCAAAACCGGCGGCACCGCGTTTCCTATTTGCCGCTCTGTTTCGCGTAATTTTGACGGAAAACAGAAGCTATCAGGGAACGATTGAATCCGTGCCGCCTCGCGCATAGAAATTCGACGGGGCAATGAATAGTGGAATTGAATATTTCCATGACATTCAGCCCTGATCGTGTATCCAGGTCTGTCGGCAATCAAATGGCGATTGCCCTGCTCTTTACTGACATTTGCCAAACTCCATATATGCGAAAACTCTCTATTCGCGTCTAGCGTTTCAAGATCGCCAATAGCCTGTTGCGCCGTGATAGGTTTCTCGTTTTGGGGCTTAGGCGGAACAAATTCGGGCATATCGCTTCTTGTGCCAACAAAAAAGACGCGCTCACGGGTTTGCGGAACGCCATAGTCTGAAGCGAGGTAAGACTGATAATGAATGCCGTAACCCAAACCATTAAAATCTTCTAAAATCTTTTTCAATGAGGCTTTGTTTTGTTTCAGCAATAGCCCTCCCACATTTTCCGCAACAAAAACTTTTGGCTGAATACGCCCAACAGCTTCAACAATGGCGGTATAAAGACTGCTCCGCTTTCCGTGAATGCCGAGCATTTTTCCGTTGATCGAAATATCTTGGCAAGGGAAACCGCCAATCACAACATCGGCGTGTTTGGGTAGTGCGTTCATTACGCTATTGATGTCGCCCTCAATAATATGATTTCCAATATTCATTTTGTAGGTAGCGCAAGCGGCGGAATTGATTTCGTTTGCCCAGACAATATCAAATTGCGTTTTGTCATAACGCTCCCCCAAAAACTCAAAGCCGCCGAGAAATCCCAAATCCATGCCGCCGCACCCCGAAAACAAGGAAACAACTGTGATCATTTTTAACCTCCTATTTTCTTTCGTGGCATTTTTGAATTTGCACATTTTATCAAAGCAAGCCGTGTTTGCTGGTGTGCGATTTCGCGCCTATGGCGAGCAGCTTCGCACACTGTCGCTTGCAGAGGAGTTTGGCATCCGCTCTTTGTACACCGCATTTTCCTTGCTAGTTGTTGTGTCTCTGCCTTAAAATCCTAGCCGTTTTGTCATTCTGGGACGCAACCCCTCCCTGTCATTTCCCTGTCATTCTGAGGCTGCTTTTGAGACGAAGAATCTCATCAAATACAGATACTTCGCTAACGCTCAGTATGACAAGGCGGGCGCGTGAGCCTACGCTAACTAAGGTTAGTTGCACTGGCGTACCATAAATCCTATTCTTTCGCCTTGTTTTAGATCAACTACAAATGAACCATTATGCTAAAAGACTGCGCGATCGACACCCTTGCAATGCGACATATCTACAAGAAAATAGGGCAGAATGTAAAAAACGCCCGAAACAAACGAGGCGTTTCACAGCTTGCTTTGGCGCTTGCCATGGGACACAAAGCAGTCGGCAGTATTTCGCTTGCCGAATCGTGCATTCAAAACAAACACTTCAACATCGAACATCTTGTCAAAATCTCACAGATTTTAGATGTCGAAGTTACCAGCTTTTTTGACGGCATTTTCGACGAGATCGCCGCGCACTAACGCGCGATCTAAAAGCCACTACCCGCTAACATTCCCAACTCTTTTGGGCACGGGCTGCCCCCAATTTTCCACACAGCAAGGAGCGCAAAATGCGCCTATTTTTAGCGGTTTTAATGGCGGCAGCCTGTCTTTGGGCGGGCGATCTGGACACCTTCAAGGGTCTGAAAGGCGATATTGATATCGCAGGCGGCACGGCGCACATTCCCGTGATGAAAGAGGCGGCAAAACGGATTATGAACGCAAATCGCAGCGTGCGGATCACGGTTGCGGGCGGCGGCAGCGGAGTGGGCGTTCAAAAAGTCGGCGAAGGGCTGGTGCAGATCGGCAACACGGGACGCGCACTCAAAGATGGCGAGATCGAAAAGTACGCTCTGGTAACTTATCCGTTTGCGATCGACGGCGTTGCGGCGGCGGTCAATCCCAAAAATCCCGTTTCGGCGCTGACCAAAGTTCAGCTTGCCGCGATCTTCAAAGGTGAAATTACCAACTGGAAAACGGTCGGCGGCAAAGACGCGGCGATCACGCTCTACATTCGTGAAGACGGCAGCGGCACGAGAGAGACATTTGAGGAGCGGGCAGTCGCCAAAGCCGCCCCCTCTGCCAAAAGCAATGTCGTCAGCTCAAACGGCGCGATGAAAACGGCGATCTCGCTTGACCAAAACGCGATCGGCTATGTGGGAATTGGACATCTGGACAGCTCGGTCAAAGGGCTGGTACTTGACGGCGAAACTCCGTCGCAGGCAAACGCGGCAGACGGCAGTTACACGGTTACGCGGCTTTTGTATATGAACTCCAAAAAAGAGATTTCGCCGCTGACAAAGGCGTTTATCGACTACATTTATAGCGATGAGGGCAAGGCGATCGTTAGCGATTCTGGTTATATCCCAACGCGCTAATGCTCTTTGCCGATCGTTTCACGCTTTATGCCGCGCGGTTTGGCGCTGCGATCGTTGCGCTGACCGCTACGCTTCTGTTTGTTTCGATCGCGCTCTGTGCGGTACAAGCGGTTGCGGCGGATTGGGGCGCGGTTTTTTCGTGGCGTTGGCAGCCGTCTAACGGCGAGTTTGGCATTTTGCCAATGCTGGTGGGATCGCTGATTTTGAGCGCGATCACCACGCCGATCGCCTTTGTGATCGCACTACTCGTTACGGGCTATACGCTCACTTCGCGCAGCCGATTCGCCGCTATTTTGTCCGCAACGCTGGAGATTATGAGCGGCATTCCTACCGTACTGTACGCCTTTGTCGCGCTGTTTTTGCTCACTCCGCTGCTGCGCGCCGCGTTTGGCGGTTCGGGGCTTAGCCTATTTACCGCCGTGATCGCGCTTGTTTTGCTCGTATTGCCAACGGTTGCATTGACGCTCAAAGCTGCGATCAAACCGCGCCTCGATCGCTTTGCGTTAAGCGCGTTGGCGCTGGGAATGAGCCGAATGGAAGCGTTCTTTTTTCTCGCGCTCAAAAACGCAAAAACGGGGCTGATCGCCGCCGCAATGCTTGGCTTCGGACGGGCGATCGGCGATACGCTAATGCCGCTAATGCTAGGCGGCAACGCGGCGCAAACGCCGATGAGCCTTTTTGATAGCTTTCGATCGCTTAGTGCGCACATCGCGCTGGCAACGGCAAACGAGGCGGGCGCGGCAGCGTACGATTCGCTCTTTGCCGCAGGCGGACTGCTGCTGGCGATCACGCTCGGCGTGAGCTTTGCGGCGCGAATCCTCACCGCGCAGAGTGCAAAATGAACGCTCTGTTTTGGCTCTTTCGCCTCTGTGCGCCGATCGCTTCGTTTGGGCTGATTGCCGTGATCGCGGCGTTGCTACTCTTTGTCCTCTGGCGCGGTGCGGCGTCGTTTGATCTTGCGCTGTTTTTTGGCGACGCTCCGCCTTTGGAGGCGCTTTTTGGCGAGGCTCGCGTGATCGATGGTCTCTTTCCCGCTATCGTGGGGACGCTTGCGCTCGTTGCGCTCACACTTGCGATCGCCATTTTTCCCGCGATCGCAACGGGTATCTACCTCGCGGAGTTTGCAAGTCGCAAAAAAGCGCAGATCATCGGCTCGATCGTCGATGCGCTTAGCGGCGTGCCATCGATCGTCATGGGACTCTTTGGCTTTACGATGATCGTCTTTTTGCGCCATACGATCGCGCCTGCGGCAAACACTTCGCTGCTACTCTCCGCTTTCTGCCTTGCGCTGCTCGTTTTTCCGGCTCTCATCGTTGCGGTACGCGAGGCGTTGCTTTCGCTGCCAAAGGAGCTGCGGCTGCTCTGCGCGGCTGTGGGAATGCCGCACGAACGGGCTGTGCGATCGGTGTTTTTGCGCTCGGCGTTGCAGGGGATTATGGGCGGCGTGATCTTGGCGCTAGGACGCGCGGCGGAGGATACGGCGGTGATTATGCTAACGGGCGTTGTTATGAGTGCGGGGCTGCCGAACGGACTTTTTGCAAAGTACGAAGCGTTGCCGTTTGTGATCTACGCAGTCTCCAGCGAGTACAAAAACGAAGCCGATCTCGGCTACTGCTTTGGCGCGTCGCTGGTTTTGCTCACGCTTTCAAGCCTGCTGATCGTGCTGGCGCGGCTGACGACAACCGCGTACAAACGGCGCTTTTCGGGGGAGAGATGATCGCGGTTAGGTTTAGCGATTTTTCGCTTTCATTTGGCAACGCGGCGGTTTTGCGCTCGGTGAATGCCGAGTTTGGAGCGCATAAAATCTCGGTGATCACGGGGCGATCGGGCGCGGGTAAAACTGCGCTTTTGCGGGCGATCAATCGTCTCAATGAGGAGTTTGACGGCGCGAAATCAAGCGGCAAAGTTGAGGTGAGTTTGGGCGGAGTTTTGCATAGCGCCGCCGATCTGCCGCTAGTGCGTTTGCGATCTTCTGTGGGTATGCTTTTTCAAACGCCCGCGCTCTTTCCAATGTCGATTTTTGACAACATCGCCCTGCCGCTTAGCCGAGTTTTGGGTGCGCCAAAAAGCGAGATCGCGGGGCGGGTAGAGAGTGCGCTTCACCGCGTGGGGCTGCTGGCTGAAACGGCGCACCGTTTGCGATCGAAGGCGGAAAACTTGAGCGGCGGGCAGCAACAACGGCTCTCTCTGGCGCGGCTGCTCGCGCTTGAGCCTCAAATACTGCTGCTTGATGAACCGACTGCTTCGCTTGACATTCACGCCACCGCGCAGATCGAAGAGCTGCTAAAAGAGCTTTCCAACACCATCACAATCATTATGGTTTCACACAACCTAGATCAAGCCTCCCGCCTCGCAAACGCACAATTTATCTGCGAGGACGGCAAAATTGCGTTGAAAAAATGATTGAAAGCGTTTGTTATTCTGGGGCAAAGCCCCCTCTGTCATTCTGAGGGAGCGTAGCGACCGAAGAATCTCAGGTTCAGTTCGCACAACACACCGCGCTGATCGCCAAAGAGACAATCGGTGCGATAGGGC
>BNUO01000060.1 GCA_025997415.1 Campylobacterota bacterium | reverse complement strand
ATGGGTCTGTTTGGTTTTGAAACCGTCGATCGCGGCACAAACAAAGGTTTTTCTAATCTGCCGCGCGGCTTTGCCGATCACCCTCTCCTCGCCCACCCGCTTATCTGCGATGAGAGCGCTGCATTTCTCGCCTCACTCTGGTCGCTTTTGGGCAGCCTAAACGCCCGCCAAACGCCTGCCGCGCAACTTAGCGCGATCGCCTCGTCCGATCTGTACGAGCTAATCGCCGCGCAGCTCGCGCACAAACGGGCAATTCGCAAGGACAAAACGGTCGATGAAGAGGCAAAAGCGCAGGCAAAAGAGCGGATATTTGCCAAAGCAAAAATGCTCGAAGAGATCGCCAAACACTACCGCGAATGCGATCGATTCCTCAACGCAATGGTGCTCGGCAGCAGCGAAATGAGCGAGGGCAGCGGTGTGAATCTGCTCTCGGTGCACGCCTCAAAAGGGCTGGAGTTTGACGAGGTTTTTGTCATCGATCTGATGGACGGGCGTTTCCCAAACCGCAAACTAATGTCTCAAGGCGGCGCGATCGAAGAGGAGCGACGACTGTTTTATGTCGCGGTTACGCGGGCGCGCGAAAACCTGATCCTCTCATACGCCAAGTACGATCGCATAAAAAAGATCGACTATGTGCCCAGCCAGTTTCTCTACGAAGCGCAGATGCTAAAGCAGTGATCGCAAAATCAGGAGAGTTAAAGATCGAGTATGCGATAATGTCAGACTAATATAAAGGATCATTTATGGATAATATAACAAGCAACAAGCAACAAGCAACAAGCAACAACGAAACAGCGGAAAGTTTGTTATATCGCTTGATTTTGAACTAATGTGGGGGGTGCGAGATAAACATACGATCGCAACTTATGGCAAAAATATCGCCGCCGTTCATCAAGTTTTACCGCAACTTTTAGAAACATTTCAACATTTTTGTATTAGCGCAACATTTGCAACTGTCGGACTGCTATTTTTCGGTAGCAAAGAGGAACTGCTAAATAACTTACCGATCGCAAAACCAAAATACATTGACAACAATCTATCACCATATAATGGATATTTTGAGACAATCGGCAATGATGACGAAACCGATCGATACCATTACGCGCCCAAACTGATAGAGATGATACAAAAATATCCGCAACACGAAATTGGTACGCATACATTTTCGCACTATTACTGTTTGGAGGAGGGGCAGACGATCCAAGAGTTTGAAGACGATCTTAAAGCCGCGATAGCCGTTGCAAAAGCTAGAAATATCACTCTCTCAGCGCTGGTTTTTCCTCGCAACCAATTCAATAATGAATATCTGCAAATATGCAAAGAATTAGGAATTATCTGTTACAGAGGAAATCAACGATCGTGGTTATATAAAGCGCGAAATGGAGAGAAAGAGAGTTTGTTTAGAAGGGCGCTAAGATTAGCCGATGCGTATATCAATATATCGGGCAATCACTCTTATCAAGACAGCGATCTTAAAAATAGCGATCCTATCGACATTCCCGCAACGAGATTTTTGCGACCATATTCGCGGAAATTGAGGGCGTTTGAATGGCTTCGTTTGCATAGAATCCGATCGGAAATGACACACGCCGCAAAGCGCAATATGACCTACCATCTATGGTGGCATCCGCACAACTTCGGAGCAAACCAACAAGCGAACTTTGCCTTTTTGGAAAAGATATTAGCCCACTACCAAATGCTGCACCAAAAATATAACTTTCAAAGTTACACGATGACGCAGCTTGCGAAAATGGTGCGAAATGGATAAGCGAACGATCGTCTTATTAGGCGGTCAAGGAGTTTCAACCAATATCGTTTTTCATGCGATCGATAACTCTTATGGCACAACCGCCGCGATCGTAGAGGAAAAAGAGAGCACAATACTATTTATAAAAAGAAGGATCAAACGATTAGGGTTTTGCACAGTTTTCGGGCAGTTACTATTTCAAACAGCGATCGCAAAACTGCTTAGAGTTCGATCGCAAAACAGAATAGAAGAAATCATCAGAGATAATCAACTTGATCGCGCTAAAATACCGAGTGAAAAGCTAATAAATGTCCGCTCGATCAACTCCGCCGAAACCATAGAACTGCTAAAACAACTTAAGCCAAATCTTATTATTGTTAATGGAACGAGAATACTCTCAAAAGAGCTTATCAACTCGGTAAATTGCAAACTGATCAATACCCACGCAGGGATCACGCCCAAATATCGCGGAGTGCATGGCGCTTATTGGGCGATCGCAAATAACGATCATGCAAATTGCGGCGTTACTGTGCATTTTGTCGATGAAGGAATTGATACGGGAAATATCATCGATCAAAAAGTGATCGCTTACACAGATAAAGATAATTTTTCTACATATCCGTTTATACAGTTGGCAGAGGGGGTAAAATTGTTAAAAGAGGTGGTAAAAGCATATTATGCAAACACGATACAGATAAAAAATTGCGGGGGTGAATCCAAGCTATGGTATCACCCCACAATATGGCAATATCTATATTATCGAATACGAAGAAATGTAAAATAATCCTTGTCATTCTGAACGAAGTGAAGAATCTCAAGACAAACACAGATGTTTCGCTTCGCTCAACATGACAGAGAGGTTTGTCATTCTGAAGCGAAGCTGAAGAATCTAGTCAAATACAGATTCTTTGGTCGCTACGCTCCCTCAAAATGACAGAACACACAAGCAAGCGGTGGCAAAATGAGCGGAAAACCACTGCGCTTGTCCATTCCCACATATTAATCGTCGGCTTAACCATCGTTTAAGGTTTCTTCCGATATACATTCATTGTAAGTCGATTGACATACTTGACTTTATTTTTAGGAGTGTTAAATGTCTGAAACCAAGAGAACCGCCGCTGTCGTCGGCGCAGGTTTGGCGGGAGCTTCCGCCGCATTGGGTCTGCTAGACGCAGGCTTTGCCGTTACGCTTTACAGCGACAAGGATCAAAAAACGCTGCGAGACGGCGTGCCCGCAACGGGTACTGCCATCTATTTCGGCAAGCCTTCGCAGGATGCGGACGCCGAGATCATCGAAAATCTCTACGGCGCGGATACCTTCGCAAGCGGCTATTCCTTCCGAATTTACGGCGGCGACGGTCCGGTGCTAGAGTTCGACCCAGAAATCGTCCATTTTCTGACGCAGAGTATCGATGTACGCAAGCGCACAGACGATCGGCTCACGCGCTTTATCGCACGGGGCGGAAACTTTGTCGTTGAACCCGTTACGCTCGACAAGCTCGACCTCATCGCTGCCCAAGCCGATCTGACGCTGATCGCCACAGGCAAATACGGGCTGACCGATCTATTTCCGATCGATGAAACGCGCACCGTTTATAAAACCGTGCAGCGCCAACTGCTCACCGTGCAGCTTAGCGGGCTTGACTATGGTCCAGATAGCTTTGGCTACCGCAGTTTGGGCGGCGGCAAGCACGATCATCTCAACGCGCACACCGAGTTCGGCGAGATATTTGTAGGTCCGCTCGTGCATAAAGATACGGCGAACGGCTGGGTCATTTTGGGCTTTGCCTTCCCCGACAAAGAGTGGGCGCAGCGGTTTGACACGGCGACAGACGCTGCTTCGACTAGGCAGGTTTTTCTCGATATTTTCCGCGACTATTTTCCCGAAGATCTCGCGGAAGTTGAAAAGCTGCAACTAATCCCAACCGACAGCCACGCGTGGCTCAAAGGCGCGGTGATACCGTCCGTGCGCAAAGCGGTAGGCTTCACCCGCAGCGGAAAACCCGTCGCGGCGATTGGCGATGCGGCGATTATTTTCGACCCGATCGCAGGACAGGGCGCGCAGAATGTCTCCATACAGATCGCCGCGCTGCTACGCTCGGTGCGATCGCACAAGGGGGCTTTCACGGCGGAGTGGATCGCGCAGCAGTTTGACCTGCATTGGGAAAATCACGGCTTCGGCGCTACGGAAGTTACGCGTCTTTTTCTGGGCGATCCCAAATACGCCGCCCACCTTGAGCTGCTATTTCCTGCGGCGGCGGTCAGCACAAAAGTCGCCCGCGCCGTTTTCCGCCTGCTCTCCGAACCATCGCTGCTCAAAAAGATACAGACGCGCGAGGAGGTCGAAGGCTACATCACGCAAGCCGCAGGAGAGTCGGCAGCCGATATTTTGGCGCGTTTTGAGCCTGTCAAACAATTTTCACGAAGGGAAGCAATATGAGCAAAATCACCAACACGGCAGACGATCAGGCGCTTAAAGCGCGTTTTAGCCCCATTTTCGCGCGGATCGCAGAGGGCGCGGCGCAGCGCGAAATCAACCGCGCTCTGGCATACGACGAGATCAACGCACTGCGCGATCTGGGCTTCGGCACGCTGCGAGTGCCCGTAGAGCTGGGCGGGCTGGGCGCGTCTGTGCGTCAGCTTTTTGAACTCCTAATCGATCTGGGCGCAGCCGATTCCAACCTCTCGCAGGCTCTGCGTCCGCACTGGGCGTTTGTGGAGGAGCAGCGGCTGAACGATACCGAGTCGAGCAGGAACTGGCTGCGGATCGTAACGCAGGGCAAACTCGTGGGCAATGCCGTTACGGAGGCGGGCGACGGCGCGGTTGAGCGATACCAAACGGCGATCACCGACACGCCAAACGGTCTGCGGCTCAACGGCGTTAAGTTTTACAGCACGGGCAGCCTCTACGCCGATTACATTGCCATTCACGCCGATCGCGATGGCAAGCGGGTTACGGTGATTGTCGATGCCGACGCGCCCGGAATTTCGCAGAGCGACGACTGGGACGGCTTCGGGCAGCGGCTGACGGCGAGCGGCACGGTCAATAGCGTAGATGTGGCGATCAGCGAGGATCGCATTGTCGGAGCGGGTTACGGCACGGCGGGGCGCACATGGACTACGGCGTATTTGCAGACGATCTTGCTCGCTTCGCTGGCGGGAATTGCCAAGCGGGCGGAGGATGACGCGATCGCTTGGGTACGCGCACGCACGCGCACATTCAGCCACGCGCCCGCCGATCTGCCGCGCGAAGATCCGCTGATTCAGGCGGTGATCGGGCAGCTTTCGGCGGCGGCTTTTGGGGCGCGATCGGCGGTGCTATCCGTTGCCGACGCGCTCGAAGCGGTGCTGGACGCGGGCGCAACAGACGCGGAGCAGCTTGACGAGGTTGAGCGCACGATGGCGAAGGCGCAATCGGTCGTGATCGCGCTGACGCTGGACGCGACAACTCGTCTGTTTGAGGTGGGCGGAGCGTCGATCGCCTCTGGTCAATACGCGCTCGATCGCCACTGGCGCAACGCGAGAACTCTAGCCTCGCACAATCCGCTTTCGTACAAACACAGATCGCTTGGCGACAATCTGCTCAACGGCGCACCGCTGCCGTATCAGTGGAGCGCGGGCGTTCGCAAGCGCGGGTAGATTCGCGGATCGTGGATCGCTAAATCGTGGCGGATCGTAGCGGGCGGATCACGGGCTGGTCGCGGCTGGTAAAATAGCCGCGATCTGTACTTGGATCGCATTTGGATCGCACTTGGATCGTTTTTGAAGGTTACGCAGAATATAATGTTTAGTATCTTGATTGACTTATCTACTTAAAGGCGCAGCTTTGGATTTTGAGTTTATGCTAGAAAATGTCCCTCTCTATGCCAATGCGGCGATCTTTACGCTCGTGCTCGCTTTTTGCGGGATCGCGCTGTCGTTTGTGATCGGGATTTTTTGCGCACTCACGCTCTATTTCAAGATAAGATTTCTTAGCGTTTTTGTCAAAGGATACATTGAACTTTCGCGCAATACGCCGCTACTAATCCAGTTGTTTTTTCTGCATTTTGGACTCAAAATTGAGCCATATTTATGCGCGGTGATCGGCTTAGCATTTTTGGGTGGAAGTTATATGGCAGAAGCGTTTAGAGGGGGGCTGGAATCGGTCGAAAAAATCCAGCTTGAATCGGCGTTGAGTATCGGTTTAACCAAAACGCAGATGATGATCTATGTGATCATTCCGCAAGCGCTGATCGTATCGGTTCCTGCGATCGGAGCAAATATGATTTTTTTACTCAAAGAGACATCGATCGTGAGCATTATCGCATTAACCGATCTTGTTGCAGTTGCAAAGGATCTTATCTCTATTTATTATATGACAAACGAAGCGCTTTTTATGCTGATTATCTCCTATCTTGTTTTGCTGCTTCCGATCTCAATGGCGGTAGATTTTGTAGAGCGAAAGGTGCGTTATGCCGCTTTTGGGAATTGAAGTACTTTTTGACGGAATTAATTTTCAACGCATTGTAGGCGGGCTTTGGATCACGGTTAGAATTGCGCTTGTTTCTGTTGCTTTTTCGCTGCTTTTTGGTACGCTAGTTGGGATCGTGCGGTGCAGTAGAAATATCTTTATTACCGTGCCGTGCAAAATATATTTAGAAGCTGTGAGAATTATCCCAATTATCGTCTGGTTATTTGTGTTTTATTATGGTTTGGCGCAGGCATTTAATGTACAATGGGGGGCGGAGCTTACGAGCGTGATCGTATTTACAATTTGGGGGACTGCCGAGATGAGCGATCTTGTTAGAACTGCCGTTACAACGCTGCCAATACATCAAAAACAGAGCGCGGCGGCTTTAGGATTGACAAACGCGCAGATATATATCTATGTGATCATTCCGCAGGCGCTTCGCAGACTAATTCCATCGGCGATCAATCTCACAACTAGAATGATCAAAACAACCCCTCTGGTTGCACTGATCACAGTTGCAGAGGCGTTAAAGATCGGACAGCAGGTGATCGAACAAGCGGTATTTACAAATCCGTCCGCGCCGTTTTGGGTCTATGGTTTTATCTTTTTTGCATATTTTATTATCTGCTATCCGATCTCGATCGTTTCGCGTAAATTAGAAAATAGGTGGCGGCAATAATGCCATATCTTCTTACGATCAAAAATCTTGTTAAACGCTACGATACTCACGAGGTTTTGAAAGATATTAACCTCAATGTTCATAAGGGCGAAGTGGTTGTAATCGTGGGACCATCGGGCTGCGGAAAAAGTACGCTGCTAAGGTGTATCAACGGATTGGATGAGATACAGGGCGGCGAAATTGTCTTTGATCATAAAACGATCAGCGGTCATAAGACAAAATGGACAGAGGTGCGCCAATCGATCGGAATGGTTTTTCAAAGCTACGATCTGTTTCCGCATCTAAACATTTTGGACAACATACTTTTGGGTCCAACTAAAGCGCAAGGAGTAAAAAAAGAAGAAGCAACAAAACAGGCGTTAAGCCTATTAAAACGCATTGGATTAGAGGAGAAAAAATACGCTTATCCAAGGCAGCTTAGCGGGGGACAGAAGCAGCGCGTTGCGATCGTGCGGGCGTTGTGTATGAATCCTAAAATTATGCTATTCGATGAGGTTACTGCTTCGCTTGATCCTGAAGTGGCAAGAGAGGTTTTAGATGTAATGCTCGAACTTGCAAAAGAGGGTATGACAATGATCATCGTAACGCACGAAATGGCATTTGCAAAAGCTGTGGCGGATCGGATTATTTTTATCGATGCAGGAATGATCGTCGAGGAGAGTTCTCCAAAGGAGTTTTTCGACAATCCCAAGAGCGAGCGTGCAAAGCGCTTTTTGAACCGTTTCAATTTTACAAAAGGAGATGACGATGAGTAAGTTGCTCAAAGTTTTAGTTTCACTGTTTTTGGCAGTCGGCGTTTCGTTCGCTGCCGATAAAAATCCATCTTCACCAGATGCGATCAAGGCTCGCGGCGTATTAAAAGTTGCGGTTTTTAGCGATAAACCACCGTTTGGTTTTGTGGATGCGCAAGGCAAAAATCAAGGCTATGATATTTTCTTTGTTAAGCGGATCGCCAAAGAGTTATTGGGCGATGAAAACAAAGTAGAATACACCCTCGTAGAACCTGCGGCTCGGGTAGAGATACTTAAAAGCGGTCGCGTGGATATTGTCTTTGCAAATTTCACCTACACAGAGGAGCGAGCAAAGCAGGTTGATTTCGCAAATCCGTACTTCAAAACCGCTATCGGAGTGGTCTCAAATGACAAAAATAAGATCACTAATGTCGCGCAGCTAAAAGGCAAGAAACTTATCGTCGTTCGCGGCACAACCGCCGATGTATATTTCAGCAAAAACCACAAGGAGATCGAGCTTGTCAAATACGATCAGATCACCGAAGCGTTTCAAGCGTTAAAAGATGGGCGCGGCGTTGGATTTGCGCAAGATAATGCACTGCTTTCCGCGTGGGCGCTATCGAATAAAGGTTTTAGCGTAGGTGTCGGCGCAGTCGGCGATGTAGAACCGATCGCTCCTGCGGTGCAAAAAGGCAATACCGAATTGCGCGACTGGATCAACGCCACATTCGTCAAACTTGGCAAAGAGCATTTCGCCCACCAAGCATACGAAGCGACACTTAAACCTGTCTATGGCGACACGATTAAACCGGAAGATCTAATCGTCGAAGGCGGAGTGCTTTAACTTCTCACGGGAGCAAAACTCCCGCGATAAGGTGAGGTACGCCAAATTTTGAGCCGCACTTACAGGAGGATCGGGGCTGTATGGCAAATATTGAAATCAGGTTTGTTCCGTCCGCTTTCAAACATGGTATTTCGGAGGCAAGCATACGGTGGGTTTTAGCGCACAACCCAGCCAACGGAATTATTGAAGAAGCCGATGAAACCAAGTATCTTGCCATTGGTTTTGACCAATGCGGCAGTCTGCTTGAAATTATGTATAATCATATAAACGATGAAACCGTCAAAGTGTTTCACGCGATGAAGTGCCGCAGACAGTTTCGCCAACAGTTAGGCATAGAGAGGTAAATATGGCAGATATGACCGACAAAGAATACGATGAGCTTGATGAGTTGTGGACAAAAACCACGCCGAAGGTCAATTTTGCGCGTCCTGGTGTATTTGCCAAAGAGCATATTCTGCTGGAGTGTTTAGACAACATTTCCGCAAAATATGTACAAAACCGCGCCGAAGCCAACCACAAGACGGCATCCCAGATCATCGGCGAACTTGTGCGGGAAAAAATCGCCGCTTCGTTATAAGGTTTGGCGCGCGGGATGAGATTGCGGGTCGTAGCCCGCAATGACGATAAATCGCCGCACAGTGACAGGTAAATGTCATTCTGAGCGAAGCGAAGAATCTCAAGACGAACACAGATGTTTCGGCTACGCCCAACATGACAGGAGGGTGTCAGAGGGGTTTTGCTGATCGTTAGTGGCGATCGGGAACGCATGCAAACAGCTTCTTACGAAGATGTACAACGCGGTAGTTTGGATTGGCAGACAATATAATTTCTTCCAAAACTTGTGGATCGTCGGGTAGATGATAGGTGCAGATCGCAAGTTTGGGAGCGTGAGTTGCAAGAACCGATCTTGCGCCTTTTAACATATCCCGCTCCGCCCCCTCAATATCAGCTTTAATAAAATCAACGCGATCAATATGATTTTCTTCGACAAAGCGATCGAGAGAGCTTAATTGTATCTCTTGACTTGCCTGATTGTGCGAGGCGATAATACTGTTTCCAAAATTGAATTGTTCAAGTGAAAAAAATGCAGTTTCTTCGCGATCGGATAGCCCTTGTTTCACGGGAGCGATCATATTGTTGCTTAGCGCGGCAGTTTTGCAAAGAAGCGAGTAATTGGCGTCGGCAGGTTCAAACGCATAGCTTTTTGCGCCTTTACTTGCGGCATACGCCGCAAAATCGCCTATCCAAGCGCCCGCGTCGATCACGGTATCGCCTGCTTTAACGGTTACATCAAAATCGCCGTCAGCGTATCCGTAAGCTCCTTCGCCGAGCAGTTTTTGATCGATCCATTTCGCATTTTCTTTTGTGTAATGATCGTTAAAATATAAAGCGACAAAGAATGTATCATCAAGCACATAATAAAATAGCATTCGTAGATTAAAACCGCTTAATTTTGGTAGTTTTGCGCCGCATATATCCAAATACTCATTTCCAAAAGCATCTTTAACCAAATAGTGTTTATTGACGATCGTTTCTATGTTTTTGCTTTCGATCTTGTTTGCAAATATAAACAGTTTGTAAGCTGCTATGCCAAAGACGCGAATAAGTGTCATTTTGAACCATCTGCCATCAACCATACGCATTTTTCTAGCAAACGCAACTAGTTTTAATAGCTTATTTGGTTCTCTTTTTACTCTCTCTCTCTCTCTCGGTTGAGGCGACATAAACAGCCTTTTTATGTATTGGGAAACTAGTTGGGCGGAATGCTACTTTGTATCCGCTTAAGGTACAGACTAAATTGACGAAAAATAAAACCGCGAATCAAGTTTGCAAGACTAATTCGCTCGCTTTGCCCTCTCTGCGGCGGCTTTATCCTCGCGCTCCTTTGCGGCGTTGAGTTCGTCCTCGCCATCGAAAAGTGCGCCGTGCGTGAATCGCTCCTCATCGTCGAACTGCCCGCTTCTTAGCCCCCACAAAAAGGCGATCAGCCCGAAAACCCCCAGCAAAACCGAAATAAACAGCGACAGAGTCAGCGCTAAAGTGTTGGTATCGTCCATAATTTATCCTCGCTGCGAAATCCTAGCAAAAAAGCGACAAACGCTACAATGGCGCATTTGCAAACGGGCGGCGAAGCGGGCGTGATGAGAGTTAAACAGAAAAATCTGCGCTGTTTTGAGGTCGCTTTGGGCGGCGATTCGGACGAGTTTTTCGCCTTTGTCAATGCTCACGAGCCGCTTCTGGTTTCATATATTTTGCTCATCGTTGGCAACTTCAACAGCGCGATCGACCAGTTTTTGCGCGAAAAATCGCTCGTCTATGCGTGGGCAAAAGAGGGTCAATCACTCGTCGGCAAAACTCTCAAAGATCAGAGCGTAGCCGCTGCCCAAACCGTACAAAGCCAAACACAGAACCAAACGCAGAGCCAAACGCAGGCGGCAGATACGCTTGTTCTGCGCCGCACGATCCGTTCGGGCGAATCGATCGCACACAACGGCGATGCGATCATCTACGCGCGGATCAACAATGGCGCGGAGCTTTCGATCGGCGGCAATGCGGTCGTTTTCGCTCCACTCGCAGGCGCATTGAGTGCGCAAGGAGAGACCGCATTTGTCAGTACAATCGTGCGCGGCGGACTCTTCGTTTTCCACGAAACGGTATATGATCGGTTAGAAAATCCAACTCGTTTCTTTTTTGAAAATGGCATCGTCAGAACGGAGGAGTCAGAGTGAAACAGCGCACCATCGCAAAACCTGTTGAGATCGTGGGTGTGGGCTTGCACAGCGGA
>BNUO01000059.1 GCA_025997415.1 Campylobacterota bacterium | reverse complement strand
GAGTTTAGAAAGGAGTTAGAGTAAAAGCAAGAAAGGAGATGAAAGAGGAGATAGAGTGAAAGCTGATTTTAGAAGCGAAAGAGGAGATAGCATAGCGCTAACGCGCTATGCTAAGCAAAACGAAAAGAGTCAACGAAATGGCTGGCTTGCACAATTGCCGCAGGTATAGCCAAAGACAGTCGCGCTCCTCGCGGGGCGTGCGGATTGAAACGTTTCAACTCCCTGCCACATCACGCTATCAACGGTTGTCGCGCTCCTCACGGGGCGCGTGGATTGAAACAGACATTTGATCGGTTTTCTTGGCGCTAATTTTTTGTCGCGCTCCACACGGGGCGTGCGGATTGAAACAATCCCACAAAAAAAAATACTGACAAGAACTTATGTCGCGCTCCACACAGGGCGTGCGGATTGAAACTTGTTAATGCGGTACTTATATTTGCCTTTAACGCGGTCGCGCTCCACACGGGGCGTGCGGATTGAAACCGTATGCAAGCGGAACGATTGAACATAGGAATTACGGTCGCGCTCCACACGGGGCGTGCGGATTGAAACGCTGTCATATTGATGATCGGCTTACACACGCTTGCAGGTCGCGCTCCACACGGGGCGTGCGGATTGAAACGTCTCGCTCTCTCTGTGTTCGCCGCGATCAGAGAGTCGCGCTCCTCGCGGGGCGTGCGGATTGAAACGAAACTCCCGCGCTAGCCCCTTACACAATCGCAAAAGTCGCGCTCCTCACGGGGCGTGTGGATTGAAACTTATGAGGTTGAATTAACGAATGCAGGCTATGAAATCGCGCTCCATACGAGGCGTGCGGATTGAAACTAATTATCGGTATATGACAGGAATAGGTCGCGGTGGTCATGTTACTTCGATCGTCAGTCTGCGGCTGGCTGGAATTTCTACGGTTTGTTGTATAGTCATAACGGCAAGTATAGCACGAAAAGGGAGTCAAGGGTTGAAATTGTAGAATGAAATACTACTTTTTTGGAGGATTGTATGTATGATGATGAAATAGTTAAGGCGCTCTCATGTGGATAAATAGTAGTATCAAATGTTTGTTATTTCTAGCAGTTTTGTCAATTTTATTGGCAGATGAAAAGGTGTTCGCCAAAGATGATAAAACTCTTAACGAAAATCTATCCAGCAAGGAGTAAAAGAGAATAGTTACTCTATTTTATTGCCTAATGATTATGAGATCGAAATGTTTGATCCAAAGCTCGATTCTGTTGTCTATTATATCAATTCAAACGAAATAACGATCAGAGGATTATATTTTGGCAATCACCCCTCAGATCCCGAAAAATACGATCATAAAGCCGCAACTAAAATATCAAAAATTTTGGATAGAGTATATGAGTGGAATATATACTATTTTGATAATAGATATATTGCCGAAATCATCGATAGATAATCCTAAAAATAGTGGATGGGATCAAAAAATCAATCTATGGATAAGCGTAGAATCAATGGAAGAAGTAGATAATATGTTGCTCTATTACTCCACATTGAAGAAAAAATAACGGCAACGGTAGAGGCTTCAAAACCGTGTGATAGTCAAGCGGCGTTCATCAGTTCAGTTTTGGCTTGAATATTCCAATTCGGTTGAGCATATAAACCGCCAAGATCGCAGCGAAAATGCCGATCAGCGTCCAGAAACTGAGCGTCTCGCCAAGCGCGATCACGCCAAAGCCGATCGCCGAAACAGGCGTAACAAACATAAACGAACTTACGCCATCGGCGCCGAGCTTTTTGGTGCCGAGAAAAAAGATCGTAGATGCGATCGCCGTACTGATCACCGATACAAATAGAGTATTTAGCCAAAAACGGCTGTCGGTTTTTGTAAGATCGAGCGCACTAATATCGATCGCAAACAACGCCAAAATAGTAGTAAAGAGATAGAGATAAAACGAGAAAACAATCATATTCGAGCGTGAATGAGAGCTAGTGATCGTAACGAGCGACCAGAGCCACGCACCAAGCACAAAATATAGATTGTAAGCGGTAAAGATTTTTTGCGCGTCAAATTGCCAAACTCCAAGCATTAACATTGTGCCGATAAAGCCAAGCGTGAGTGCGCCCAGATCGAGCCGCGCGATCTTGCGTTTGTAAAAGATCGCCATTATAAGAAAGGTGTTGATCGGCGAAAGCGTATTGATAAACGCACCCGCGAGAGAGGCAGTGCCAAGCTCCGTACCGAGAAATATAACATAGCCGTAGATCACCGTGAGCAGCCCAACGAGAAAAGCAAGCAGCAAACTCCGCCTATCGATCTTGAAATTTAAGCGCATTGCAATAACGATAAAAAACAGCGCGATCGCAGTAATGGCATAGCGCACAAAAACCAGCTCCTCCGTGCGCAGATACTCGCTCATTATCTTGATCGACGACCACGAAATACCCCACGCGATCATCGAGCCAAACATCAATATCACAAAAAGATTCTTTTGCAAACCTTGCCTTACCGTGCCATTTTGCGCGGCAATCTACTTAAAGAGCGCTTAATAGTAGTGCGTGATAAAATCTGCCCATACGACGAATATCAACAGTTATTTAGCGCAACAACGCGAGCTTGCATTGAGGGTTGTCCTGCTTGGCGTTCTTTCCTTTGCATAAAATGCGCCGAATCGCACTGCATCGTTGCTTAAGTAAATGATTTAATCTTGGGTAGCAAACGAGCGCGATCGCGCCGACGGTTGCTACCAGCTTTGATGGGCGGTGGCGATAGTTTAACCGCGAAAAAGGTACTATCCTCAATCCTAATTTGAAGTGGGTTTGTCGATGCGAAAAGCGTTCTTGTGGTTTTTGGTCTGTTGTGCGTGCTTAAATGCTGCTCTGTACGAGCATGTTGAGGGCGTGCGCGACACAAGCGTGCTTGGTCAGCTTGATGTCGATGCCTCGTTTTTGCGCGATACCGAGTTTCAGGCAATGAAGAACAACTTCGCAATGTTGCGGCAGGAGAAGTTCCTGCGAATCCTCTCCGACGCTTACATTTATCAGCCAATGATCAAACAAAAGATTGCCGATGCAGGTCTGCCAAGTGCGCTGGTTTATATGGCGATGGCGGAGTCGAGCTTCAAGCCGCGAGCCTATTCTACGGCACGGGCGGCTGGCATTTGGCAGTTTATGAGCGCAACGGCGAAACGCTACGGGCTGAAGGTTGATAACTATGTCGACGAACGGCGCGATCCGCTCAAAGCAACCGACGCAGCGATCGCTTACTTAAACGATCTACATAATCGTTTTGGCAAATGGTCGCTTGCGATTATGGCTTACAACTGCGGTGAAGGCAGGGTACAATGGGCGATCAACCAAGCAGGCACAGACGATCTTGCCGTTTTGATGAGCGTTCGCAAAGGCGTGAAAAAGCAGTATCTGCCGCTTGAAACGCGGGCTTATCTACGCAAGATCCTCGCTATGGCTTCGCTTGCGCAGAGTGAAACGCTAATGCTCAGTACCAGCACCGAACATCTGCTCAATCGCGGCTCAAGCTATCCGATGGTTGCGGTAGAGGTTGCGCCCGGTGCGACGCTTCAAGAGATCGCCCGCGCTACTTCGATGAGCGTTGAAAATCTCCGTACGCTCAACCCCTCTCTGCGCTACGAGTTTGTGCCGCCGTATGGCAAAAGTTACTCGCTTTATGTACCGTATGAAAAAGTCGCGCAGTTTAAGCAGGACTATGTTTTCACCCAAAACCGCAATCGCTATCTGGTCTATCAGGTACAAAAGGGCGACAATCTCGGCTCGATCGCGGCGCGTCACGGAGTACCGATCACGGTGATTCGGGATTTCAACAACATCAAAAAAGATCTGATTCGCCCTAAAGATAATCTGATTATTCCCGTTATTAGTGTAGCTGACAAGAATGAGTATATTGTCCGCAGCGGCGATTCGCTTGCTTCCATTGCCAGAAAGTTCAATACATCGGTGGAGCGGTTAAGAGATGCAAACCATATTAAACAGGACACGATTTTCGCCGGCGATCGGATTGTTGTTCGTTAGCGCAATCCTCATAGGTTGCAGCGAACGCTATCAACAGGTCGGATTCGTCAGCGGATACTACTCAACAGGCAGGACGCAGAGCAGCGGTTATGCTGCGCAGGAGCCGACACGCGCTGATGGAACGGCGTTAATGCACCGTGCCACGCTCAAAGGTTACACAGTACTTGGCAAGCGGTACTATCCGCAGATAAGAGCGATCGGCTGGCGCGAAAACGGGATCGCAAGCTGGTACGGACCGGATTTTCACGGCAAAAAAACCTCCAACGGCGAGATATACGATATGTACTCAGGCACGGCGGCGCACAAAACGCTTCCAATGAACACGATCGTGCTTGTTACGCACAAGCAAAACGGTTCGCAGGTGAAGGTGCGCATCAATGATCGGGGTCCATTCGTAGAGGGGCGGATTATCGACTTGTCATACACGGCGGGCAAAGCGCTGGGGCTTGATCGCTCAGGCACGGCGCAGGTTACGCTTGAAGTTCTGGAGTACGATCGCCACATTAGCGCACAGCTTGGCGCAATGGGCGGTGATACCCGCGTTGCCGCCCCCGTTGATAGCGTGATCGTCCCCGTCAAAAGCGCTCCGGTTGTCGTCAGCCAAAACAAGACGCAGAACACACCGACTGCGAGCAAGCCCGCAGCCAAGAGTAGCGATAGCAAGTACGCGATCCAGCTTGGATCGTTCAAAAATCTCGACGGCGCAAACAAGCTCAAAACGACTACGACTGCGCAAGGCGGCAACAAAAGCGTGATGATCAAAACGGTTGAGTTCGGCGGCGAAAAGTTGCACAGAGTGCTGATCGATGGCTTTGCGACCAAAGCGGAGGCGCAGGATTATATGCATCGATCGGGGCTAAAAAGCGGCGTTATCGTGGCGTTATCGTAAGGAGACTCTGTGATCACCAAAGAGCGAAAAACCAAAGAGACCGACATCAAGCTTAAGCTCTCCTTGAAAGGCAACGGCGAGGCAAAGATCGCAACGCGGATCGGCTTTTTTGACCATATGCTAGAGGCGTTTGCCAAACATTCGCTCATCGATCTGGAGCTTGAGTGCCAAGGCGACATACACATCGACGGACACCACACGGTCGAAGATGTTGGAATCGTGCTCGGCGCGGCTCTGGCTGAAGCGATCTTTCCGCCAAGCGGCATTGAGCGGTTTGCCGATCGTATAGCCGTGCTTGACGAAGCGGCGGTGCAGTGCGCGATCGATGTGAGCGGACGACCGTTTCTATCGTTCGATCTGCCGTTAGACGGAATGATCGGCGATTTTGACGCGCAGCTTGCAGAGGAGTTTTTCCGTGCGCTCATCGCCAATATGCGTATTTCGGCGCACATCACGCTTCTGCGCGGCGGCAACCGCCACCACATCGTTGAAGCGGCGTTCAAAGCCTTTGCGATCGCGCTTCGATCGGCGCTTGCTCCCAATGCGCGAGTGCGCGGCGTTCCCAGCACAAAAGGCGCTCTCTAAGCCGTGAAAATCTGGCTATTTACACTAATGATTCTCGTCATCTCGCTCGTCGCTGGTACGCTTATGGAGCCGTCTGGACGCGCAGGAGGCAGCGCAGCAGCCGTTGCCGCGCTGGAGTTTAGCGACTACCGACTCATCGACTACGGCTACGAACGGGTCAATGCCGTTTTGATCTCAACTGCGGGCAAGCACTATGAAACCCGCGAGGAGATCACCAAGCCGACTGTAGTGCGTCAAGTTGGTGAATACACCGACAGCGTAACCGCCGAAATGGGTGTGATCGAAAACGATGTGCTGACGCTGGAAAAGAGCGTGCGCTACTGGGACAATCAGGGTCGAACGCTGAGCGCAGAGAAGGCTGTGTATAATCGCAAGAATGGCACGCTTGAGGGGAGCGGCGGTTTTGTGATGCTGAGCGCAGAAGGTCAGTTTTATGGCGACAGTTTTGTGGCGAACTCCCTGCGTCGCACGATCGAAGCGAAAGATGTGCGAGCTGTGATCAATGCGGAAAATCTATAATTTATCGTTAAGTTTTTGAGGTCGAGATGAAAAAAATCGCGTGTTGTTTCTCGGTTTTGTTTTGCGCCGCGCTTAATGCCGCGCAGATCGAAGTTACGGCAAAGAGCTTTGTCGCGGACGAAAACGAGCAACGATCGCACTTTAGCGGCAGCGTGGTTGTCGTGCGCGGCGCGGATACTTTGAGAGCCGACAAGATAAGCCTTGCTTGGACAAAAACCAGAGAGATCAAAGTTTTTGAGGCGGACGGAAACGCCAGTTTTGACATCACGACAGACAACGGCACGCACTTTGTGGGCAGAGCAAACAGGCTCATATACACCCCCGCCGATGGGCTGTACTCGCTAAAAGGTCATGCGGTTGTTGAGGACAGGACAAACCAGCGCAAAATCGAGGGAGAAAGTATCGTGCTAAACGAGCTAACCAGAGTTGCAAAGGTTGATGGCGAAGAGTCTGTGCCCGTCAAACTCATCTTCACGATCAAAGATCAGAAGTGAAAAATATCAAAGTAACCAAAGCGGAGTTTCTGCTTTCCGCCGCAAATCTCTCCGTTGCGCCCAGTTCATCAAAAAGCGAAGTAGTGTTTTTGGGGCGATCGAATGTCGGAAAAAGTTCATTATTGAACGCGCTTTTGGGGCGAAAAGGTCTAGCAAAAACGAGCGCAACACCGGGCAAAACGCGCCTGATCAATTTTTACGAAGTGGGCTTAAACGATGAAACAGATGAGTTTCAACTGCGATTTGTCGATCTGCCGGGTTTTGGCTACGCAAAAGTATCTAAAGTAGAACAACAAAAGTGGGAGCGATCGCTTGCCGATTTTCTGCGAAAACGCGAATCGATCAGATTGTTTATTCGCTTAATTGACGCTAGACATCCTTCGTTAGAACAGGATATTGTAATGCAAGATTTTGTACATAGTATCTTGCGTGCCGATCAAAAAGATATTGCAGTTTTTACCAAATCGGATAAGTTAAGCCGCAAAGAAAAAGACGCGCTTGCAAGAGAGTTTCCAAATGCGCTGATCACTTCAAGTAGCAGCCAAGACGGTATCGATCTACTACTATCAAACATTGTTGAGGTCTGCTTTGCAACTTGCTAAACCAACGCTTGCGGACATCGGCGAAATGCAGCGGCTGATTCGTGTATTTATCGACGAAGGAACGATACTAAGTCGCAGCGATGAGGAGGTTGCAAATGCGATCCGCTCTTACACGATCGCAAAAATTGACGACGCGATCGTGGGTTTTGCGTCGCTCTATATCTACACGCCGAGCTTGGCGGAGGTTCGATCGCTTGCTGTCGGGCGCAACTCGCAGGGACACGGTGTTGGAAGCGCGATCGTAGAAGCGTTAATTAACGAAGCAAGGAGTCTAAAACTAAAGCAACTTTTGACGCTTACATATCGCGCCACCTTCTTTTCGAGGCTGGGGTTTCACGAGCTTCCCAAAGAGGAGGTTTGGCACCACAAGGTGTGGGAAGATTGCATAAGATGCAAACATTTTCCGGTATGCAACGAAATAGCACTAACATTAGAACTCTAACTCACGATCTGCTGTGGCTTGTGCCGCTGGTGATCTATGAAGCGTTAGGAACGATCTATTTTCTGATGCCGCCGCTATTTGGTTTTATGGTTGCACTTTTGGTGATCAATAAACGCAAACGCTATCTGCCGCTTGTGCTTTTGTATCTGCTTTTTTACGAAGCAGATCACGGATTTTTTATATGTAGCAGTTGGTTTTTCCTGTTTATTTTTTTTAGGTTTGCGCTGCCGATCATCGAAGATTATATTGTCAGCCGCAGCTTCACGGTATTTTTAACGATCACCGCTTGTTATATCGGTTATTTTTTATTTGTATTGCTGATCAATTTTATCTTTGGGCTTGCAACGCCGCAATGGAGTTGGTTACTGATGTACTATGTGCTTATTGAATCACTATTAGCGTGGATATTTCTATGCGTTTAAGACTACTTGTCGTAATGATCATCGCCGTTTCGTTTATCCTGATCGGACGAGTTTATTATTTGACGATTTTGCACGGCGGATACTACAACGAACTTGCGCTCAAAAACACGATCAAAGTTGAACCGCTTGTGCCTGTTCGCGGCACGATCTACGATCGTAACGGACACCCGATGGCGGTTAATCGCTTGGGCTTTTCCATCTCGCTTTCGCCGCACCTGAGTCGCGGCAAGGCAAAGGCGGAGTTGGACGAAGCGCTGGATTATTTTGTGGCGATCGCTCCCAATACGGAGGACAAAGAGACGCTTCGCGCCCGCTACACTAAGGCTGATTCGGTTTATAACCACGAGGCGGTCGAGCTTGTGCCGTTCGTGCCGTACGAGTCGATTTTGCCGTTTTATACGCGCCTAAACCTCCACCCAAACATTCGCGTTGCGCCGACAATGCTGCGCCACTACCCCAACGGCAATGTCGCTTCGCATATCTTGGGTTATGTCTCGCGGGCGGATCGCACCAACGAAACGATCGATCCCATCAGCCGCACGATCGGCTATCACGGACGCGCTGGCTTAGAGTTTTTCTATAATAAAGAATTGCAAGGCAAACTGGGCAGCCGCACCTATCAGGTAACGGCGCTCAATCGTGAGATCGAAGAGATTTTGCGCACCGAACCCAGCCAAGAGCAGGATATGACACTCTATTTGGACATTCGTTTGCAGCGGTTTATCCACGATCAGTACGAGAGCGAAGGGCGTAGTGGCGTTGCGATTGTGATGGATTTGCAAACAGGGGGCATTTTGGCGGGCGTGAGCTTCCCCGAATACGACAACGACAAGTTTGTAACGGGGATCAGCACCGCCGAATGGAAGGATATGAACGAGGATTTTCGCCACCCATTCTTAAATAAAATGGTCAATAGCAACTACCCGCCCGGCAGCGTTATCAAACCCAGCGTTGCACTTGCGTATATGGAATCGGGGCTGATGAATCCACAGACCGAGTTTCATTGCAGCGGAACTTTGACCTTTGCCGATCGTGATTTTCGCTGCTGGCGATCGGAGGGGCACGGCGATATTAGCTTAAGGCGCGCAATTATGGAAAGTTGCGACATCTATTTCTATCGCGGAAGCCTTTTGGTAGGCATTGACGCGATCGCGCAGAAACTTTTAACGCACGGATTTGGCACGAAAACTGGCGTCGATCTGCCAAACGAATATATGGGCACAGTGCCTAGCCGCGAGTGGAAGCTAGAGCGCTACCACAAGGCTTGGTTCACGGGCGAAACGCTGATTACGGCGATCGGACAGGGCGGTTTTTTGGCAACGCCTATGCAAGTGCTAACCAATGTTTCGTTGATCGCTACGGGCAAGCTGATCACGCCTAAGTTTGCAAAGACGATCGCGGGGCAGGAGATGGCGCTTGAGGCGCGAGATGCGTTTAGCGAGTCAGATAAGTTTTACGTTGACGAGATAAGGCGCGGAATGGAAAACGGCTCGCAACTGCCGCGCGGCACTTCGGCGCGGGCAATGGCAGCTCTGCCGATCAAGATTGCGGGCAAAACGGGTACGGCGCAGGTGGTGAGCATTGCACAGGACGAAAAGCAGCGAATGAGCGAACGGGAGCTGGAGTTTAACTCGCGATCGCACGCGTGGTTTATCGGCTACGCGCCTGCCAGCAAGCCACGCTACGCGCTGGTTGTGCTGATCGAACACGGTATGAGTGGCGGCGGCGTTGCAGCGCCTTTGGCGGCGCAAATACTGCAAAAGATGATCGAACTGAATTATTTTGAGCGGGTAAAGAAGTAGCTAGATAACTATGGTTAAAAATGCCCTAAACAACGGCGCAATAAAAGGAACTTGAGCAGATCGCAAAAAGATCCATGAACGGACTTTTGCCGCAGGACAGGCTGCTACATTATGTGATTTTCACTGCCACAGCGGATTGGGTTGCGAAAATGGGTTGAAACAAAGATATTTAAGATACACTGCACCTAATCAAGGAGGAAAAGATGGACTTCAAAGACCTTATGCCCAATTTAATGGTAAAGGATGTTGAGAAAACCGTTGATTTTTACAAAAATGTTCTCGGTTTTAATGTGCTGGTAACAGTTCCCGAAAATAGCCCATTTGTTTTTGCTATGGTAAATGCAAATGGCGTTATGATTTCGTTTCAGGAAGAAAAAAGTATAAAAGAGGAATACCCCCAATTGGAAAATTATCCACAGGGCGGCAGCTTGACTTTGTATCTTCATGTAACCGATATAAACGGATTGTATGAAAAGGTTAAAGGACAGGCAAAAATCGCCAAAGAGATACATAAGACACCGCAAGGATCGACCGATTTTGCCATTGAAGATTGCAACGGCTATATTTTAACATTTGCCCAGCAGAACTAAATACCTGTGAAAAACAGGAAAGTGTTATATTGATTATCCCCCATTGTCATTGCGGGCTTGACCCGCAATCCTCCGCAGTAACGGCTGGGGACAGCCTACTGCTCCGCAATCTCGTCTATGCACTCCTCCCTGTCATTCTGAGGCGTAGCCGAAGAATCTGTGTTTGTCTTGAGATTCTTCACCGACCCTCGCTACTACCGCGAGGGATTGTTCAGAATGACATTCTCTCGTCATTGTGTGCGCTTTCTCTGTCATTGCGGGCTTGACCCGCAATCTCTGTCATTCTGAGGGAGCGCGGAGCAGTAGGACGCGTCCCCGCGTCCGTTACTGCGGAGAGCGACCGAAGAATCTCAAGTCCCGCAGGGACGATACTTTATTAACCGTAGGCTTCAGCCTACGGACAACGCGACCACATAAACCAAAGTCCCGCAGGGACGACACTTAATCCGCAATCCTCCGCAGTTACGCCTCGGGGCGAGGCTACTGCTCCGCAATCTCATCCCTGCGGTACTTGATACACAAGCCATATCTCACTACTATATTCCCCATGAAAACACCTTTTGCAACACTTGCGATCATTGCAATAGCAACAACCCTTCTCTCCTCTCCCTCTTATGCAACAGACCCACAAGGTCTATTCATTACAGGCGGTCTTCAGCAGTTTGTATCGCCTGATGATCCAATCGACAAACCCTCAGCAGGTGTTAGGATAGGCGTAGGATATGAACTGCCCCTAGATGGGGGGGGGGGGGGGGGGAAACCCCCCCCCGGGCTCTTTTAGCTTAGGTTTTGAAACAGAATAAAGGCAACCCTCTCTCAAGGCAAACTCCCGCCTTTCAGCCCCGGCTTTTTTTATCCAAACGCCATTAAAACTGGGTTACGAAATCCCAACCGTCGAACACCCTGGGTTTAGCTTT
>BNUO01000058.1 GCA_025997415.1 Campylobacterota bacterium | reverse complement strand
GACTTTACCAATACCATTTAACGAAGCAAGCTCTGTTGCTCCTGCTGTGTTGATATTGATAGCGCCGAAGGCAAGCATTGCCAATGCGAAGAATAGAAGCAGCAACCGTTTCATATGAATGCTCCTTTAGGTGAAATGCGAAATACTAAACCTCAAATGCTGAAACTAATCTGAAGGGTGAAGTGGGGTTTGCAAGTAACAACGCCAAATGAAGAAAAAGCGTGGCGGTCCGGACGGGGCTCGAACCCGCGACCTCCGCCGTGACAGGGCGGCGCTCTAACCAACTGAGCTACCGAACCACGCTAAGAGCTGAAAACTGGTGGTCGCTACTGGGCTCGAACCAATGACATCCACCTTGTAAGGGTGGCGCTCTACCAACTGAGCTAAGCGACCGACTTAAAAGTGTATCCTAAAACCGTTTAGGCGCGTTTTGGCGTCCCCAAGAGGATTTGAACCTCTGTCGCCGCCTCGAAAAGACGGGGTCCTTGGCCACTAGACGATGGGGACCTGAGGAGCGCGATCTCGCTGACCTACCGAAAACACTTCAATCTCGTGGTGACCCGTGTTGGACTCGAACCAACGACCCTCTCATTAAAAGTGAGATGCTCTACCATCTGAGCTAACGGGTCATAAACACGAGGCGGAATGCTAGTTAAAAATCTACCCGTTGTCAAGAGCAAATTTGACGAGATTTAAGTATTTTCACAGCTTACGCCGCAAAGTTGCACAGCAAAGGGCAAAACAGAGGCAAACCGCAGCCAATTAAGCGCGAAGAAGCCGTGCGATCAGCAGCCGCATAGCGTTGAACACCGCCTGTCGCTGAACGGCTTGGCGCGATCCAACGAGGCGCAGCTCTTCGGCAAATTGCACACCAGCGTCTGCGTAACCCACAAAAACCGTGCCAACGGGCTTGGCGATCGTGCCACCGTTCGGTCCTGCAATCCCGCTGATCGCAAGCGCTCGCGTAGCTCCCGTGCGCGCGATCGCGCCTGTCGCCATCTGCAAAACGCACGGCTCGCTCACCGCGCCAAAACGCTCCAGCGTTGCGCCATCAACCCCAAGCCACGCCTGTTTGAGACGATTTGAGTAGGTTACGAGCGATCCCTCCAGCACGCTTGACGCGCCCGCAACCGAGACAAAACGCGCAGCCAATGCGCCGCCCGTGCAACTTTCGGCAAATGTGATCGTCTCTTTGCGCTGCGCCAGCGTTTCGACAGCCCATTTCGCGGGGTTGTCCGCCAAAAACGCCATCGGATAGAGGCAGCTCTCCGCCTCGCGCAAAAACAGTTCTGAACTGCTGACGATCACGCTCCAGCCGCCGCAATGCCTGCGTACGCCAACCTCTGCGCCATATTTTTTTGCGATCGCAGCCGTGAGTTGAATGGCGCTTGCGGGGTCGATTCCAAATAGATTTAGCCGCACAATCTCTCCTAAAGCGGTTTTGGTTTAACATACCCACAAATGCTTAAAGTTTTTCAAAAACAAAAAAACGAAACGCCCCCGAGCGCACACAAAACCAGCGAGGCAAAACGCGAGCCGCACGATGAGCTTGCAAAGCTCGCCGCGCACCTTGCAAAGAGCGGTGGTCGGCTGATCGTGCTCTTTGAAGCGCGATCGTTTGCGGGCAAAGGCGGCGTGATCCGCAACTTCACAAAACATCTCGGTTTCAAACAGATTCGCGTTGTTGCGCCGATCGGCGGCGATCGCGGCGAGTGGTATTTCACGCCGTTTGCCACCGCGCTGCCCAAAAACGGCGAGATCGCGTTTTTTGAGACGAGCTGGTATCGAAAATCGCTTGAAGATCGCACGGCGCAGCTTGCCAACGATGATGAAAGCGAACGGGTTTTGCACCAAACGCCGCCATTTGAACAGATGTTGATCGATGATGGATTTTACCTATTTAAGTACTTTTTGTCGATCGGAAAAGATGAACAATCAGATCGCCTCAACGCAGAAAAATCCCACCAGCAAAAACGGGAGCTATTAACGCAAAACGAGCTAAAATCGGTGAAAAATTACGATCTATTTTCCAAACATCTGTACGAGGTGTTTGCGAGAACTCACACGGCAAATGCGCCTTGGTTTATCGCAGACTGTAACGATAAACGATCGGCTAGAAGCGCGGTTATCTCACATCTGTTAGATCATATATCGTATGACGGAAAAGATCGCGCTAAACTAACCGATTGTTCGCTTGTATCCGCATATACGCATTCGGTGAAATTCTGATGTTGATATTACTAGCGGGCGGCGGCGGATATGTTGGACAAAGTATCATCGGTCGTTTTTCTCAAGCGCATAGTTTTCTCAATGTCTCACTTTCGCGATCGGCGGATTTTGCGTTAAATAATATACTGGTTGATCTCGCAAAACCGCTCTCATTTCTCAAGTTTGATAGACCAATCGATATGATCATTAACTGTGTCGAATGCCACCCGGAAACATACGAAAACACCGAAAAGATGAAACGCGCCTATCTAGCCTCCGTGCGCCATCTTATCGAATACGCTAAAGAGAACAATATCCCAAGATTTATTCACTTTTCGATCAATCATATCAACACGGTTCAGAACGACTACCAACAGGCAAAGTTTGTCGCCGAAGGGCTGATTCGCAACTCTGGTTTGGAGTATGTCATTCTAAAACCATCTGTGATCTTCGGACATAATAGTCCATTTGAATATTTCATCGATTCGCTCTTAAAACGCACGATCCTGTTTCGCTTTTGGGACGATAAGATTAAAATCGCGCCGATCCATCTATACGATGTACTTTCCAACATCGCTTATCTATTTGAAAATGGCTACTGCTGGAAAGAAACATATCATTTGACAGGACCCGAAATCCTTAGTTTCGAGGAGATTTTGGGCAGAAATCGCGGCAAAGTTCCTACGATTTTAAGCGCTCCTACAAGTGAGATCGCACGCAAAAGCGCATTGGGGTTTTTGCCAAACCAACTTTCACTACTCATCGATTGGGTCAATGAAGGAAGCTCTGAATTAACGCATATGCTTTTGCGATCAGAACGCTTTTATACACACTGATTTTGGAGATAATAATGGACTACAAAGAGACTCTGTTTTTGCCTGCTACAACATTTCCCATGCGAGCAAATCTCGTCGAAAACGAACCGAAACGGTACGAAAAATGGCAGACTGAAAATGTCTATGAAAAGATGAAGGCAAACCGCAAAGACGCGCCGCTTTTCACCTTCCACGACGGTCCGCCATACGCCAACGGAGAGATTCACATTGGGCATGCGCTCAACAAAATCCTAAAAGACATCATCGTCAAATACCACTATTTTCAAGGCTCTGCCGTCCGCTTCACGCCGGGCTGGGACTGCCACGGACTACCGATCGAACAGAAGGTTTTGGAGGCGCTGAACAAAGAAAAGCAGGCGATCACCGATCGAGGCGAAATCCGCAGACGCTGCCGCGAGCACGCAAACAAGTATGTCGAGATCCAAAAACAGGGCTTCATCTCGCTAGGCGCGATCGCCGATTGGAGCAGATCGTATATTACGATGGACTTCAAGTTTGAAGCCGAGATCTACCGCGAACTGGTGCGAGTCGCCAAAGCGGGGCTGCTAGTCGAGCGCAAAAAACCTGTCTATTGGTCATGGGCGGCAAAGAGTGCGCTTGCCGAAGCAGAGGTTGAGTACCAAAACAAAGAGTCCGATTCGATCTTTGTCGCGTTTGCGCTTTCGGAGGAGGCGGCGCAGAAGATCGGAGCGGATAGCGCAAAGGCGGTGATCTGGACGACGACGCCTTGGACGCTGCCCGCAAATGTCGCGATCGCGCTCAATCCCGACGAGAGTTACGCGCTGACAACCGACGGCTTTATCGTGGCGGAAAAACGGGCTAATGCGCTGAAAACGAGCGGCGTGATCGCGGGCGAGATCGTCAAAACTTTCCTAGCCAAACTGCTGGAAAACGAACGGGCGACAAATCCGCTAAACGGCGCGGATTCGCGTCTTGTTTTGGGCGATCATGTGAGCATGGAAGATGGCACGGGGCTTGTGCACACCGCGCCCGGACACGGCGAAGACGACTACCGCGTAGGGCTCAAATACGATCTGCCGATCCTAATGAGCGTCGATGAGGGCGGGTTTTTTGACGCTTCCGTTTCGCCCGCCTCTCTCGCAGGAGAGCACATTTTTGATGCCAACAAACTCATCATCGATCGGCTCGGATCGGCGCTGCTCAAACACACCAAGATCACCCACAGCTATCCGCACTGCTGGCGCACTCACAAGCCTGTGATCTACCGCGCCACGCGCCAGTGGTTTATCGCAATGGACGAGCCGTTTCGCGGCGGTCAAACGCTGCGGCAGACGGCGCTAAAGGCGCTTGGGGGCGTACGATTTTATCCCGAAAGTGGGCGCAATCGTCTGCAAACGATGATCGAAACGCGCCCCGATTGGTGCATTTCGCGCCAGCGGGTTTGGGGTGTGCCGATCGCGTTTTTGCGCCACAAACAGACGCACGAACCGCTTTTGGACGATCGCGTACTGGCAAAAACCGCCGAGATTTTTGAGCGCGAAGGGTGCGATGCGTGGGTCAAACGCCCTGAAGCCGATTTTCTCACCGACGACTACAACGCAAGCGATTACGAAAAGGTTGCGGACATTCTCGATGTCTGGTTTGACAGCGGATCGACGCAGGCGGCGGTGCTGCGAAGCGGCGATTATGACGCGGGAACTGCGCCTGCAAATATGTATCTTGAGGGCAACGATCAGCATCGCGGCTGGTTTCAAAGCTCGCTTCTAACCTCCTGCGCGGCGCACGGCGAAGCTCCGTTTCAGAGCATTTTGACGCACGGTTTCACGGTCGATGAGCAGGGCAACAAGATGAGCAAATCGCTCGGAAATGTGATCGCTCCCGCGGCGGTTACGGGCAAGATGGGATCGGAGATTTTGCGGCTGTGGGTGGCGATGAGCGACTACGGCGCAGAGGTCAAAATCAGCCAAAATATACTAAATCAGATCGCCGATCAATACAAAAAACTGCGAAATACATTTCGGTTTATGCTCGCCAACATCTCCGATCTCAACGAACCGCTATCGGTCGATTCTCTCGAAGCGATCGATGGCTGGATTGTTTCGCTTGCAAGCGAGGTGATCGGCGAGGCGGAAGCGGCGTTTGGTGAATACGACTTTGCCAAAGCGCTCCACCGTATCAACAGTTTTGTCATCGTCGAACTCTCAGGAGTTTATCTCGATCTGGTCAAAGACCGTATCTACTGCGACAGGCTGGAGAGCAAACGGCGGCGATCGGCGCAAACGGCGATCTGTCTGATCGCAAGGTCGCTTTTGACGCTTCTTGCGCCGATCATCACATACACAGCCGACGAGATTATGGAACACGCGCCGCAGATTTTGAAGCGCGAAGGCGAGAGTATCTTCGATCTGCTGCACCGCCCGCTCGCCGCCGCTCGCCCAATTTTCGATGGCAAAAAGCTGCTTGCGCTTCGTGAATCGTTCTTTGAGCAGGTCGATAAGCTCAAAAAACAGGGCGCGATCAAAAACACGCTGGAGCTTGGATTGGTGATCAACAACGATTTTGGTTTGCCGCTTGATGATCTAGCCGATCTGTTCACCGTCTCGTTTGTTAGGCGCGATCGTATGCCGGAAATTGGGCTGATCGCGCTCGATGCGTTTGTGGCGATCAAGAGCGATCTATGCCGCTGTCCGCGTTGCTGGAAGTTCGTTTCACACGCCGAAGATGAGCCGTGCGATCGTTGCAAAGAGGCGTTAAAGTGAGCGAACCCGTCCCGATTTGGCTAAACGCAGCAACGACGATCGCGGTTTTGTCGCTATTTTTCCTGCTCTGGATCTGGGCAAAAAATGCCAAAACCGGCGGCTAGACACCCTGCGGCTTGACAACCAGCGGGTTTTCAGGCACGATCGCCTCTTTCTTTTGGGGCTGACTTGGCTTCGACAGGAGAGTTTCGCTTTAGGCTGCATGTCGGCGTGGGAACAGCCGTAAAACTACCCACAACAATAAACGCAAACAACGCGAATTATCGTCCCGCTTACGCCTACGCGGCGTAATGGACAGGCTCTTTTCAATCGCCGCGAGAGATTAGACGCCTTAAACCCCTAGCGGCTTGGGAACGGTTCGTGGCGAAGATCGTTTCGAGATTAGCCTGCGTTTCTTCGAGGGTTCGCCCCGCTGGCGCTCAAAGAGACAAAGACAATCAGCGGGTGTTCTAAACATGTAGACGCTTAAAGTTTCGCTCTTTTGGACAGGGGTTCGATTCCCCTCAGCTCCACCATCTTTTTAGCCTATAAACCCCGCCAAAAATAGCTATGAAAAAAGAGCGATCACGAAAGCAGTCAGTATGGCAGCAAGGATCTATTAAGTCGGTAAACATCAAACCCAAACCATCAATATCGCGGCTATACTGTTTTGCTTGTTGGCGACAAACGCCATATCAGAGGATGATGTGGATTTAGTAGATTATAAGCAGTTGGCACAACAAGATGAAGCGTGGCGAGGACTGATCGGCAAATAGAGTTTGAGTTCGGCTAGATGAGCGCGAGCAAACGAAGAGCAGGCGCGAACGGGAAGCCTCTTTGGCGATCTGCGTCCAAATGACAGGCTTGATACCGCGCTCACTCTCTACGGCGATAGCGCCGATCTGGCAAACCTTGCGGCGCGGGTGCGAGTGGTGGAAGATGGGCTAAATGCTCAAGCGTTTCAAGCCCCGCATAATGCAATAGATGCGAATACAATCAGCAGACTATTCAAAGGTAATGAAAAACTACACATAAGCGGCGTAGAGAGCGCGGAAATTGACGACATAACAAAGGGATTTCAAGAGGTCGGCAAAACGATCATTTTCAAACCGAAAAGCCAACCCACGCGCATAATAACAAGCGATCAGGTTAGACACGCGCTAAACAATCACAGCGACCAAGCAACGGAAGCGGCGAGAGGCAATATAGCCATTACAGCAGAAGATATAGCGGGTTATATGAACATCGTTAAAAATCCTGATATGCGCGTATTCACACACACGAATAATCAAACGCCCGCGATCGTCTATGGCAAACAGATCAATGGACATTTTATTGTTGTTGAGGAAGTGAGAACGGGCAAAGGAAACATTGCTTTTTTTGATATGTATAAACACAAGGGGCAGTTAAAGAGAGAATATCTATACACGAATAAGGCTAAGAACGGCGAGAGTTCGCCCACCTCTCCCGCGCATATGTCGGGAGCGGCGATCAACTCGCCAACCGAAACTATACCACAATCTGCGGCAAAAACATATAATAACGCTAAACAAGGAGAGAGCAATGTATATGCTACCAGCGGCGATCTGGAACGATATAGCGCGAACGCAGGAGCTGAAAACCCGCTGGGCGAAGTGGATATTTCTGCTGGACGACTCGACTCTGATAGCGGCGCTAGAGGATCACAGCAGACGGATCGTCTCGGAGGGGATGCCCGAGAGGACAGTAATGTCGTATCACGAGGCGCTGCCGATATACGCCGAGAGGGAGGCGATAACGAGCTACATCATCCAAACGCAGCAGCCCGAACTGAGATCGGCGGTCCCGGAGGTGTCAGACCACAAAGAGGCGGCACGGATCGTGGCGATGGAACACAGGCTGGAGAACCAACAGGAGCAGACGGTGGCGCGACTGCTGGAGAAAGCGGACGCGGAGATAATGCTGGCGTGGTACGAGACGATGGAGCTATTCCCTTTGCGGCGGGAAGAGGAAGTCTAAAGACAAACACAGATTCTTCGGCTTCCTCCGCAGTAACGGGCGCGGGTACACGCCCTACTGCTTCGTCGCCTCAGAATGACAGGGTGGGCGTTCAGAATGACAAGGGGGCTGCGCTTCAGAATGGCAGGATTGTTGCTGCCGATGAGATAGCGGTTGTCCTTAACGATAGCGCGAATATCGCCGAAACGCTGCCAGTTTTGTTCCGTGAGCAGCACGAAGATGTCCTTGCCGCAGAGTCGCGGCTGTTTGCCGATAAGGGAAGAGGGATACTCTTTACCAACGGGACCGGCACGGGTAAAACGCTTGTCGGGCTTGGCATTGCAAAACGGCAGTTTAGCAGCGGCAAGAGGAATATACTGATCGTGGCGCAGAGCGAGCCGAAGATCAATGACTGGATGCGCGATTCGGAGTTGGTGAATCTGCCGATGCAAAAGCTCCGATCGATTAAAGATAATGGCGAAGATGGCAGCGCGGTTATCACCACTTATGCGAACTTCCGCGCTAACAAATCGTTAAACGATCGCCGTTTTGATCTGATTATTTACGATGAATCACAATCGCTCGGCGCGGGGCAGAAGGGCGAAGTAACAGAGGCTCTTTTACAGCATAGAAAGCTGGGCGGTTACTATATCGACGCGCTAGAGCAGGCGCGAAAAGATTTTGCAGAGGAGATGAAAGAGGCGGTTACTGCCGAAGCAAAGAGGATTGTGCTCTCAAAGATCGAAGCTGCGGCGCAGAAGAGGCAGGAAGAGACGAAGGTTATTTTCCTATCGGCTTCACCATTTGCCTCACATTTTGCGGTGCGATATGCCGATGATTTTCTGTTTAGAATGAGCGGTAGAGATGAGATTCTTCACTCCGCTCAGAATGACAGTATAGGGGGGTATAACAGCGGGAGTGCAAGGGAGGGTTTGGGAGTGGGTAACTCCCAAGAGCTACGAAGTGTCAGCTTGGCTGGCACGAGTAACAGCACAATGCAAATCCGCATTGATACGGCGTTTATCGGCTAAATACGCTGTACAGATGTGCCACTATCATCAAGCTGCGATTATCAGACGATACCTAACCAAGAACCCAAAGATACAAGCAGGTATAGAACTCAAACGAATTGCGGGTTTGGCGAAAAGGACAAACAAAGAGAATTTGACGGTATTGCTCAACGATTGGCATAGCAGAGCCAAATTCGGGCGTAACGCTATTTTTGTCCGTTCGGACACTTTTGTGTCGTTTTTGCAAGGTGTAAGTTGTACAATGTTGCAAGGAGGTGGCGATGGCGCGTAGAAACGAGTTTGCAAAAATGGTAGAGCGGCTGGGCGCGATCATCTTGCGCCTTGAAAAGGGCGAGAGCGTTGGCATAGCCGATCTCGCACAGGAGTTCGGCGTGAGCGAACGGACGATCCAGCGCGATTTTAGCGAGCGGCTGGCGCACGCAAAACTGGGTCGTGTCCATCGCACGGTGCGGCTAAAATCGCTGGGCGGTGCGGAAAGTTTGGACGATCGCGTAACGCTTTCGTTGCTGCGATCGATCGCGTTTGTTGCCGACAGCGAGTTTGGCGCTAAAGCCTCAAAACTGCTCAATCGGCTGCGACACAATAATGACGCATTTGTGATGGAGGACATTTCAGATCGCGTTAGCGACATTGCGCTGATTACGGAGGCGATTGCTTTGCGACATATTCTTGTCGCATTTTACAGCACGGAGACAAAGGAGCGAGAGGTCAAACTTCGTCCGCTAAAACTTGTCTGCAAACAGGGGCGTTGGTTTGTCGTTTCGCTTCGCAAATCGCTAAGCGAGGTGCGCGAGTTTGAGCTTTCTGCGCTTAGTCGTATCGCGCTTAGCGATCGAACATTTGAAAATCCGCACGCGATCGCGGCGATCGAAAGGTAACAATGGAGCCATTTTTTTCAACTCTGCTGGCGGTGTTTTTGGCGGAAATCGGCGATAAAACCCAGCTTCTCACACTATTTTTAGCGGCTAAGTTTCGCAACAAATGGGCGGTGATCGGCGGTATTGTTACTGCGACAACGATCAACCATCTAGCCTCCGCGTATATCGGTGTGCTTGCGGGATCGTTGATGAGCGATCAAGTCGTAGCGTGGGTTGCGGGGGTGAGCTTCATCGTGGTTGGAATGTGGCTTTTGGTGCCCGATAACGCTGATGAAAACCAGTCGCGCTGGCTGACGCTTGGCGCGTTTGCGGCTACAACAATACTGTTTTTTATCGCGGAGATCGGCGATAAAACACAGATCGCCACAACGCTGCTTGCCGCAAGATTTGAGTCGGTTTGGATTGTCGCAAGCGCCAGCGTGCTCGGTCTGCTGCTTGCAAATGTACCCGTCATATACTTTGGCGAAGCGCTGATGCGCCGCGTGCCGCAACGAATTGTGCGGATCGCAGCCTGCTCACTTTTTTGTACGATCGGCATTTTGAGTATTGCGACACATTTATGACGCGACAAATTTGTGTCGTTTAAGCAAACACCTTGCGAAAAGCGGCGCAGATTCTCGCCAGATCGTTGTCTGTCATCGCCGTGCCGCTTGGCAGACAAACTCCGCGCTCAAACAGCGCTTCGCTCACGCCGCCGATCACGCTCTTTGCCTTGACAAACACAGGCTGCAAGTGCATTGGTTTCCAAAGCGCGCGCGATTCGATATTCTCATTTTCCAGCGCAAGCCGCACGGTTTCTGGCGCGATCCGCCGATCCTCGATCGTGAGCGTGGTTAGCCAGCGGCTACCCGTCGTGCCGCTAAGCTCAGGCATAAAGTTGATCGGCAGGTCGCCCAGCGCCTGTTTGTAGTACTCAAAAATCTCGCGCCGCCGCCTGATGCGATCCGCCAAAACCTGCATTTGCCCGCGCCCAATGCCCGCGACAATGTTGCTCATTCGGTAGTTGTAGCCGATCGTTTTGTGCTCGTAGTACGGCGTATTTTCGCGCGCTTGCGTGGCGAGGAAAAACGCCTGTTTAATCGCCGCAGGATCGTGCGCAACCAGCATTCCGCCGCCGCTTGTTGTGATGATTTTATTGCCGTTAAAACTGTAAATGCCGAGCGGCGCGATCGTTCCGCTCTGGCGTTTGCCGCTTAACGCGCCCAGCGATTCCGCCGCATCTTCGATGAGCGTTGCGCCGTAGTGATCGCACAGCGCGGCGATCGCGTCAATGTTGGCAAGCTGTCCGTACAGGTGCGTTACGATCACTGCTTTTGGGCGATCGCGTTTAAGGCAAGTTTCAAGAAGTTCGGGCGAAAGATTCCAACTTTCACGATCGCTGTCGATAAAAATCGGCTCCGCGCCTTGAAAGACGATCGGCGTAACCGAGCCGATAAAGGTAAAACTACTCGTTGCAACGCGATCGCCCGCGCCAACGCCCAGCACGCGAAGCGCGAGGTGAATTGCCGCCGTGCCGCTGACCACGCCAAGAGCCGCATTCGCGCCCGTGTACATGCGGATCGCATCCTCAAAACCGGTTACATTTGCCCCAAGCGGCGCGATAAAATTATTGCGAAACGCCTCCTCGATAAACGCCATTTCGCCGCCGCCCATATGTGGGGGGGATAGAAAGATTCTGTCCATATTTTCTCCTGCAATCTGCGCCGCT
>BNUO01000057.1 GCA_025997415.1 Campylobacterota bacterium | reverse complement strand
TACCAGCTCGTATTCCTCTATTAAAGCCAAGATGAAGTTTTTTATCACCCGTTTCTTTCTTTGTCCCTTACTTGTTCATACTCCTCTACCAAAGCACGAAGCCTCTTTACCTGTTCTCTTGATACGGCGTTGTCCTCTTTTGCACTGAACATCTTTGTTTCCTTTCGATGACCCTTTTCTAGCGAAAAGTGTCATCGAAATGATTGGCAGGGACAATTGCGGATTTGATTACCGCCGATTTGCAAGTCGTGTTTTGCGTTCGTTTTCCTGCTCTTTATACAGCATGGCGCAGCCTTTGGCTAGTTCGCGCACACGCAGGATAAACTCCGCCCGCTGCGTCTGGCTAATCGCCTTTCGCGCATCGAGTTGATTAAACGAATGGCTCGCGATCAGACATTGATCGTAAGCGGGTAGGGGTAGCCCCGCCTCCAAAATCCGTTTGCACTCATTAAACGCCGCCTCAAACTGCGCAAAAAGCATATCTGTATCGGCGATCTCAAAATGATATTTACTAAACTCAAATTCGCTCTCTAAATGCACATCGCCATAAGTCGTATTTTCGTTCCACGCAATATCAAAAACATTATCGACATTTTGCAGATACATCGCCAGCCGCTCCGTGCCGTATGTGATCTCAACCGCCACAGGATCGCACGGCAAACCGCCAACCTGCTGAAAATAGGTAAATTGCGTAACCTCCATTCCGTCGAGCCACACCTCCCAGCCAAGCCCCCAAGCGCCAAGCGTCGGCGACTCCCAGTTGTCCTCCACAAAACGAATGTCGTGGTTTTTAAGGTTGAGTCCCAGATACTCAAGGCTTTGCAGGTAGAGCGCCTGAATGTTCGCGGGCGAAGGCTTGATCAGCGCCTGAAACTGGTAGTACGCGCCCAAACGGTTGGGGTTTTCGCCGTATCTGCCGTCGGTCGGTCGGCGGCTGGGCGCGACATAGGCGACTGCCCACGCGCCGCTGTCGAGACTGCGAAGCAGCGTGGCGGGGTGAAATGTGCCCGCACCGGCGGGTAGGTCGTATGGCTGCACGATCGCACAGCCCTGATTTTTCCAAAATTCCTGCAATTTGAGCAGCAGATCGCTAAACGAGATCATCTCTTTCCTTAAAAAATCGCAAGCGTAACATATGTATCATTCGCGCCAAATTAAAGCCAAAGGAAACGCCGTGAGCGCCGAGCCGATCGCCACCGAGAGAGAGAGAGAGAGTAAAGAGCCAAACGACAACTCATTAGGTTTTGCGAAGCCCGCAAGCATAAAACCAAGCTGTTTTGCAGGATTTATTAAGTTTGCCATCTGTTATGCGAAAACAAGATATATTTTTGCGATCATCTATGCTGTGATCGGCTACGCTTTAACCAAGAAAATATCAGATAGAGCAGCGAAATACTTTTATACATTATACGGCAATTTGATCAACAGAGTTTTTGCGCAAAAATACCACAAAATCGACTCGTATAATAATGGCTATTTTGATATATGCGGCGCAAAATTACCAGAGATCAACAGCGACGATCTTGTGATGTTATCAAGAGGAGTTTTCTATGATACATTTTTGGTTTTGTGCCGTTTTAATGATAACTATTCCAAAACAAATATTGAATGGATCGAGCGATATATTGGCGGTGAAGGCGCGTATGGGTACAAAGACGGCAATTTTGATGTAACTGTTAAAGCGGGCGATACGGTGATCGACGCTGGCGCTTGGATAGGCGATTTTGCGGCATACGCTGCAAGTAAGGGCGCAAAAAGCTATGCGTTTGAGCCGACATCTGCAAGTTATGCTATTTTGCAAAAAACAGCCGCATTAAATGATAATAAAATCATTCCAATTCAAAAAGGACTTGGCGATCGTGAATGCGAATTATTGATCAGCCTAAACGAACAAAATAGCGGCGCAAACTCTATACTAAATGTACAAAATGCGAATACCGAAACAATTAGCATTACCTCTCTCGATCGCTTTGTCGAAGAAAATCATATCGATCGCATTGATTTTATCAAAGCCGATATTGAGGGGGCGGAGAGAGATATGTTAAAAGGCGCAAGATCGGTTCTTGCAACTCACGCTCCCAAACTTGCGATATGTACATATCATTTGCCAGACGATCCACAAGTTTTGGAAGAAATTATATTGTCCGCCAATCCAAACTACCGCGTTATACATCTTCGCAAGAAGCTGTTTGCGTGCGTTGCAGATCGCCGCTAACGGGCGGTAAAAATCCTTCAAAGACAACCTGATCGGCGTAGATAAGAGCTTGCGCCGATTCGGTTTCGTTGTGCGCCGTCCAAGCGATCAGCGGCAGATTTTTGCCGATCATCGCCTCTTTCCACAGCGGCAAACTAGGCAGCGACACGCTCACAAATTTTGGCGCGATCGCTTCAAAGAGCGCAAGGTTTGGCGTATCATCTTCGCTGATGATCCCAAGCATAATTTCAGGCGATCGTCTCCTAAAAAGCGCCAGCAGTTTGCGATCGAAACTCGCCGCGATCGCGTTTGGGCGAAACTCGTTCAACAGCTCCAAAACCGCCGTTACCAGCCGCGTACGCTCGGCTTTTCCATACGATAGATCGCTTTTGATCTCCAGATAGATCGGCGTTTTGATCCGCTCAAAAACCTCGCGCAAAAGTGGTACTTTTTCACCGCCAATCAGCCTGATCGCGTCCATATCCTTTAGCTGCAGATCGCGCACCGCACCGCGCACGCCACAGAGTCGTTCAAGTGTTTGATCGTGAAAAACGATCATCTCGCCGCTTGCGATGATCTGCGCGTCAAGCTCGATCGCATAGCCCGCCCGCGCCGCCGCCTCAAACGCCGCAAGCGAGTTTTCGGGCGCATTCAACCCGTGCAACCCACGATGTGCGATCGGGTTTTTTAGCAGATCGCCTACCACCACTCCAAACCCTCCTTTTCCAAGTCAAACGACTGCCAAACGACTGCGCGAATACTACCGCTTTTGAGCGAGTTTGCGATCGAACATAGGCGGGATTTAACGCGCTATCATTGCACCTAAACTTTAAGGAACAAAGATGAAAACCGTTCGCGTGCCAAGTTTCGGCAAAGATATCGTCTTCGCAAATAACCGCCCGCTCGCCGTCATCGCGGGTCCCTGCGTGATCGAGGGGCTGGATTTTGCCCTGCGCACAGCCGAAAGGCTCAAGGCGATCTTCGACGATCTCGACATACCGCTGATCTACAAATCCAGCTTCGACAAGGCAAATCGTAGCAGCGCAGAGTCGTTTCGCGGACTTGGGCTAGACGAAGGGCTGAAGATTTTGCAGACGGTGCGGCGCGAGATCGGCGTAGCTGTACTAACCGATGTACATACCGAAGATCAGGCAAAGAGCGTCGGCGAGGTGGTCGATATGCTCCAAACGCCCGCGTTTCTCTGCCGCCAGACCGACTTTATCCACGCCGTTGCCAAGACGAACAAGCCCGTGAATATCAAAAAAGGGCAGTTTCTCTCGCCGCAGGAGATGAACTCCGTGCTGCACAAGGCGGTCGAAACGGGCAACGAGGCGATCACGCTGTGCGAACGGGGCGCGAGTTTTGGCTACAACAACCTGATCGTGGATATGCGTTCGCTGGCGATTATGGCGCAGACGAAGCACCCTGTGATCTTTGACGCAACCCACTCCGTGCAGCTTCCGGGTGCGGCGGGCAGTAGCAGCGGCGGGCAGCGCGAGTTTGTGCCTGTGCTCGCGCGGGCGGCGGTGGCGGCGGGCGTGGCGGGCGTGTTTTTGGAGACGCACCCGAACCCAACCTGCGCGCCGTGCGATGGTCCAAATATGATCCCGTTTTCCGAGCTGCCCGCGCTTTTGCACACGCTCAAAGCGATCGACGCGGTCGCCAAAAGGGGCGAAAGGGGCGAATCGTGAAGTGCATTGTCGTCATTCCCTCGCGCTACGCCTCGACCAGACTGCCGGGCAAACCGCTCGCGCTGATCGCGGGCAAAGCGATGATTGTGCGCGTGTGGGAGCAGGCGCGGCAGGCGCGGCGGGCAGATCGTGTGCTGGTGGCGACTGATGATGAGCGGATCAAGGCGGCGGTTGAAGCGGCGGGCGGCGAAGCGGTTTTGACACGCGCCGATCACGCAAACGGAACTTCGCGCTTGATCGAGGTTGCCAAGCAGTTTGACGCGGAGGCGTTTGTGAATGTTCAGGGCGACGAGCCGTTTATCGATCCCGCTTCGATCGACGCTGCGATCGAGCTTTTGGAGCGCGAAAAGGGCGCGGACATCGCCACGCTCTACACCGCGATCACAGACGAGGAGGCGAAAAATCCGAACGCGGTCAAGCTGGTTTTGGACGGCAATTCGCGGGCGCTCTATTTCAGCCGATCGCGCATTCCCTTTGATCGCGACGGCGCGGGCGCGGCGTATTACAAGCACATTGGACTCTATGCGTACAGGCGCGAGGCGCTTTTGGCATACGAAAAACTGCCGCCTTCGCCGCTTGAGGAGGCGGAAAAATTGGAGCAGCTTCGCTACTTGCACAGCGGTTTTGCGATCTACGCCGCGTTGTCGTCTGCGCCAAATATCGCGATCGACACACCCGAAGATCTGCGGCGGGCGGAGGCGTTTGCAAATGGACGCGCGATCGCCTCGCCGCTTGCTTTGCCTGCGTCGTTTGCCTCGCTTGCCTCTGTGCGGCTGCTGCTCACCGACATTGACGGCGTGCTTGCGCCATCGTCGCTGATTTTTGACGAACACGGCGAGAACCACAAGCAGTTTGATGTGCGCGACGGGCTTGGGATCGAGGTGCTGCAAAAGCTGGGCGTGATCGTGGGCGTGATCACGGGGCGCGACTCGAAGGCGCTGCGAAAACGGCTGGAGATTTTGCGGATCGAACACACGCGTTTTGGCATCAAAGACAAGGGCGAAGCGTGCCGTGCGCTGATGGCGGAGCTTGGCGTTGCGCCTGAGGAGACGATTTTTGTTGGTGATGATGCGCCCGATCTGGCGGCGTTTGAAGCGTGCGGTATTTCGTGCGCGGTTGCCGATGCGCCTGAATACATTCGATCCGCCGCGGCGATCACGCTCGCGCACAATGGCGGCAACGGCGCGATCCGCGAAGTGGTCGATATGCTATTAACCGCGCGAGGCAAGCTGGAATTATTAAGCAGCGCAAAAGGCTATTTGAGCTTGGTGGGAAAGTAGGAAAAATAGTGTTGTCGTTTATCAAAATAGAGGTTAAGTTTAGCAGCGATAAACAGCCGCAAAATCCGTTTCTGGGATCAACATTGCGCGGCGCATTCGGCTACGCGCTCAAACAGATAGTTTGCGTTAATTATAAATACAAATGCGCTGAATGTTTGTCGAATAACAGTTGTCTATTTTATGATTTTTACGAGGCGAAAAATAGTTATCATAAATACAGATTTTCCAAGCCGATCGGTGAGGATAATTACGATTTTGCATTTTATCTTTACGAGGGCGTATGCGAAAAACTACCGTATATATTAAACGCATTTTACGAAATGGCGGCAAATTGCGGTTTTGGCTTTGAGCGTGAAAAAGCCGCGATCAAAACTATCAGTTGCAATGGTGTAGTTGTGTATGAAAACGACAAGTTTAATATGCCTGCTATTTCGCCTAGCAAGTTTGAAATAAAAGATATATCCGATCGCTGTCGCTTGCAATTTATCACACCGCTTAGAATGAAAGCCGATAATCTACTATTGCGATCAAAACCTACGCTGGAACAGATTTTAATTTCTATCTACAATCGGCTAAATAGTCTCAAAGATATACCCCTCTCACGACTGCCGTTTGAACCGCTATATAAAGAAGGCAAGAGTGAAATTCGTTTTACAGATTTTAGTCGCTACTCAAATCGTCAGCAGACAAAAATGCAGCTTGGGGGCATTATGGGTTTTGTAGAATATACCGCGATCGATCCCAACTCTTTTGCACTGCTTCAACTTGGTGAAATAACGGGGGCGGGCAAACAGACAGTTTTTGGTCTGGGTGAATTGAAAATCAGCGCGATTTAGTCAATTTCTGACATTATTGCGCACTAAGATGCTGGACAAAGGCAATTTAGATGAACCACGACATTGATCGCGTAGCAACGAACGCACAATTAAATGTTATCGATCCCGCTTTCGGCGCTGCATTGGCAGACGACGAGCGGCAAATTTGCGCGGAGGCTCTCGCTTTTGCTAACGGGGGATCGCAGGGCGGCAGCGACTTGCGACATCAACTGCCCCACCTGTTTGAGCGATCAAAGCGTTTTGGGCAAGGTTTGTTGCGCTCAGAGTCGATTTTCCCCGTTTCCGCCGAAGCCTCAGCGGATCAGTGCGACAAATTGCTCAAAGAGTTAAAGCAAGAGATCGAGCGTGTGAAAGCAGATGGCAAAGGCGCACAAAATGAGCTTGATAGTTTTGCGATCGATTATTTGATCAAACTGCACGCATCGTTTATCTCATCGCGCACAGGCGGTGCGGACACCCCCCTATACGAACAGAGCAAAACTGCTGCTATTTTTGCCGCCGCGATCTATAAACTGCGGCAAAATCATCAATCGATCGAATGCGATCGGCAAGATTTGCTGTTAATTAGCGGAGATTTTTTTGGTATTCAAAAGTTTATTTTTGATGCCGTGCCAGCCTCAAAAGCCGCTAAGATATTAAGGGCAAGATCGGCTTTTGTACAACTATTAACTAAAATCATCGCGTTTGCGATCGTAGATCGTTTGGAGCTAAGCTATCAGAGTATTATCTCTACCAGCGCGGGCAAATTTGAGATACTAGGCGTAAATAACGACGAGAGCAAGAAAATACTCGATGAAACTCAGCGAGAACTGAACGAATTTTTTATTAAAGAGTTCTTTGGTGAAACGGGAGTGGGGATATGTTGTACACCGTGCGCTTTTGCAGATTTTAACGAAAAGAGTAGATATAAAGATTTGAGAGACTGCATAGCTAAGCGTGTGGACAAAATCAAGTTTAATAAGTTTGACCTGTTGCGGACAAATCCGATTATTGCTTATGACGATCGGCTAGATAATGCAACGCTATGCGAGTATTGTGGAAAGCGAAAAATTGGGCATAAAGAGAGTTGCACAATCTGCGATCGCTTTATCGAGATAGGCAAGGCTTTAGCGACCGCTAATTTCTTTACGATCTCCAAAAATAACGGCGATATTCCGATTTTCGGCGGCTATTTTATATCGCTTGATCAAAGAGATATTACAGATCGTATAGCGACATTTGATATTAGCAATAATGATGAGTTTAGAGGTTATGCTAAATGGGAGCTATCGAGCTATGTTAAACGCACAAATGGCAAGATAGACGATTTTGAAATGCTTGCAAAAAGCAGTTGTGGCGGTGAAGACAAAGACGGCTTAAAAGCGATAATGAGCCTAAAAGGTGATGTCGATGGAATGGGTAAATATATCAAAGAGTCCGACGCCACAAACTCATTTGCAAAGTTTAATTTTTTCAGCAGAATGATCGACTATTTCTTTAGCGTATATGCGACCAATTTGATGAAAGATAAAAATATCTATACCGTTTTTGCGGGCGGTGATGATATATTTATCTTGGGCGCGTGGGACGAGGTGATCGAATATGCCAAAAAGCTGCGCGGCGAGTTTATGCGCTTTGCGGGCAGCAGCGGTTTAACAATATCGATGGGTTTTGTGCTGACGAAACCAAATAAACCGATCAATTTTACAGCAGAGACAGCCGAAGAAAACTTGGAATCTGCAAAGCATTTAGACAGCAAAAAAGATGCGCTTAATCTGTTTGATGAAACGGTTAAATGGAATAACTATATTCTTGGATCATATCAGCTTACAAAGCAACTGATCGACTTTGAGCACAAGGATCTGATTAACACAGCATTTCTATATAGACTGCTTGAGTTAATCGAAATGCGCAGAGATCAAGATAAACATATTGAAAAGACAATATGGAAATCGAAACTGCGCTATTCGTTTTATAGAAATGTGATCGAAAAGTTAAGTGGCAAAGAGGAGAAAGAGGCTGCCGAAAAACTGCTATCAACGATCGACAAAACGATCGACGAAAGTTATCAAACGGCAAAAATGGCATTATGCGAATATATCTACAAAAGGAGAGAGATCAATGGCTGATTCCAACAACAGGCAGCCTTATGGCAATAGCAACCAACCGAGGAAGCCGCAGGGCAACTATCCCGCTTCAAACGCGGTGTCTGCGCCAAAAATTGTTTTGGACTTCAAAAGCGATGGCGAACTGCTGAATAAAACGGCACAATTGTGGGCAAATAGTATAGGTGGTACAAAATCAACGCAAGTGCGTAACTTTTACGATTATGTGCTTGATCTGTTCGATAAAGTTCAAACAGGAAAAGAGCAGTTTGGCGACATTTTGCCATTTGTAAAAATGCTTAATTCCAAAGTGCATTATGCAAAAGAGCGCAGAGTGGCAAGTGCGGAGTTTGTAGAGATGATCAAGCAGTGCATAGATCAGGTAAAAACCGAAGAGCAGTTGAAGGTTTTTAAGCTGTTTTTCGAGGCCGTAATTGGCTTTTCAAAGAAAGGGGAAAGATAATGAAAATCGTAGCAGTAAAGGGTACGATCGAGGTATTAACAGGGCTTCATATCGGCGGCGGCGACGATGTGATGAAAATCGGCGGGATCGACAATCCTGTGATCAAAGATACCAGAGGAATTCCCTATATTCCGGGTAGCTCTATCAAGGGGAAAATGCGAAGTTTGCTTGAATGGGATAATCGCCTTGTTACTTATAGCAATGGCAAACCATTTGGCTCTGATAGTCTCGGTAGTGTGCCTGAAGCGGACAAGAAAAATGCCAAAACGCTGATTAAACTTTTTGGCGATAGCAACGCGAAAAACAAAGATAAAGATACAGACAAGATCGGCATTACCCGTATTAGCGTTGGAGATTGCAAACTAAGCGATGAAAGCGCCAAACTGCAACTTACCGAAGCAAAGTATGAAAACACGATCGATCGCAAAAAGGGTACGGCAACTAATCCGCGCCAAACAGAGCGAGTACCTGCGGGTGTAAAGTTTGATTTTGATATTCGTATTAAAATTTTCGATGATGATGACGAGGGGGAGCTAATAAAGATGGTAGAGCGCGGCATAGATCTGATTGAACAGGACTTTTTAGGCGGCAGTGGTAGTAGGGGCTATGGGCGCGTCAAATTTGATATCGTGAAACAATGATGAAGCTCTTAAAAACCACCATAATGCCGCGCTCAAACTTTGCTACGCCGCTTAAAGGCGACACGCTTTTTGGTCAGCTATGCTGGGCGGTCGTATTTGCATTTGGTGAAGATCGGCTAAAAAAGCTGCTGGCAACATATAAGCAAAAGCCATTTTTGGTAGTTAGCGATGCGTTTCAAAAAGGTTTTTTGCCAAAGCCCACGCTGCCGCTTTCGTGTTTTAATGAGTGCGATCCAAATGGCGAAGTGGATAAAAAAGAGGAGCGCAAAAAGAAATGGATCGCATTAAACGATCTGCAAAATGGTGCGTTACATAAAGCCGAAAACCCCGAAAAATTCGAGAGCGAAAAACCACATAGCATTATGCACAATTCGATCGATCGCCGTACATTCAAAACGGGCGAAGACGGTTTTGCTCCATACGCAACAACCGAGTTTTTGCCATCCGAAAAAGAGATATATTGCTTGATCGATAGCGATCAATTAAATGCAAATGAGTTAAATGCTGTTTTTGCCTCGTTTAGAGATAGTGGTTTTGGTAAAGATGCCACGATCGGCAAAGGCAGATTTGAATTTTCGCAATTTCAAGAGACTTCATTTGGTGGCTACAAAAACGCAGTAATGGCGCTTAGTCCATTTTCGCCGCAACACATTGATTGTAAAAAAATATATTACGATCCATTTACTCGCTTTGGCAAAAAGGGTGCGTCAAGGGCACATCAAAATCCGTTTAAAAAACCGCTTTTATTAGCTGATACAGGTGCAGTGATCTGCTTTGATCAACCATACGAAAAACCGTTTATAGGACGGGCGATCACAGGGCACTCATCGCATAATGATATTGTGCATCAAGCCTACGCGATCGCACTACCAATTACATTACCAAAGGGGATAGCATGAAAACATATAAACTCAAACTCAAGGCGCTAAGCCCAATCCATATCGGCACAGGCGAAACATACGAACCAACAAACTTTATCATAGATAAATTGGATAATGCCGACTACCTTTTTGAGTTCAACGAAATTGATTTTTATAAAGCTCTTGACAACAGCAAAAGAGGCGAGTTCAATTCTATTGTTATTAACCCAAACGCTAATGCTCGCTTTAAGTTGTATGGATTTATATATGCCAATAGACAGATCGCAAAGCAAGTAAGTTTTAGACACACAATGGTCGCCCCGACACTCGCGCAAGACTACCGCAGAAAAATAGGCAGCGTTGTGCAAAAAGAGGGCGGAGGTAGGAGTGTATTTAATGGTTTTTTTGTAGAGCGCACATATATATCACCCAACACAAAGAGTGCGGTTTTGCTAGGCAGTAGTTTGAAAGGTAGTATCTCAACCGCATATCAAGAATGGATATACAAGAGAACCAAAAATTATGATAATGTTAAAAGGCAAATGCTTCTACCAAATGACGATAATCTGTTTAAGAGTTTGCTGATCTCAGATGCCGTCTCTATGCAGAGCAAAACCATTATAAATTATGCACACAATATCAAACGCAACCGAGAGACCAAAGCCAACCTACCGATAATGATAGAAAGCATAATGCCAACCAGCGTTTTTACAGCCTCTTGCACCTGCAAAGAGCCGCTTAAATTTGATGAGATTGCCGCAAGCTGCAACGATCACTATTTGCCGATTTTCAAGACGCTTTTCGATGCCGCAACAGACGCATATACTATCAAGAGTTTGAGTGCGCAATTTGCTCAACACCGCAATTTGCAACTTGCCAAAAACCAATTTTTGCTTCGAGTGGGCAAACATAGCCAAGCCAGATCGGTTACGGTAGATGGGATCAGGGATATCAAGATAATGCAAGGGCGCAGTCGACCACCAAAATTTGGCAAAGAGGAGACGACCGTTTGGATCACAATGGGCTATCCATTTGGCTGGCTGCTATGCGAAATTATTGATTAGGAGCAAAAATGGCAAAAGTTTTAATTAGTCTTTTAGGGACAGGCAGGGCGGCAAAGGGGGATACCGATCGCAACCGATACGAAATAGCTAACTATGTGATCGGTGATAGCGAATACAAGAATGAGTCATTTGTGTCTAGTGCGATCATCAAGCACTACAAAATAGACAAACTATTTTTGATTGGGACAAAAGGATCGATGTGGGACGAAATAGCCAATCTATTTAACGCAGATGATGATTGCTATGCGGCGATACTTGAAAGAAAAGTTGATACAACGCTCTCGCAAGAAGATATAGACAAGTTAAATCAATATATCGATGCGCGGCTTGGTTCGGTTGGTTCAAAATGTTTGATCGTGCCTGACGGCGAAAATGATAGTGAAGTATGGCAGACTTTTGAACTCTTTTATGGGCTGTTTGATCTGCTCAATAGCGGCGACAAACTCTACTTTGATATTACGCATGGATTTCGATCGCAGTCTGTATTATCATTTATTATGAGTCAGTTTGGACAGACATATAAAAACTATAAAATCGGCGGTATTTTATATGGTAAGTTGATCAACGATAAACCTTCGCCGATCATTGATCTAAAAATGTATTATGAGTTTTTGGAGTGGTCAAAAGCGATAAAAAATCTGCGCAATTATGGCAATGGCAGCGATCTGAAAAAAATGATAGAGGCTTCAGGCGAATCTCAAGAGATTAAAAATGCCATAGTTGATTTTACAAACGCGCTATCGATCGCCGATATTGGCGCAATGCAATCAAGCATAAAGGTGCTAAAAGGCAAGATCAAACTATTTGAACAATCTAACAACCCCATTATGAAAATAGTCTCCGTTGAATTGCTGCGTTTTACGGAGGAGTTTGGCGCAGATGAGCCTCTATCACGCTTTTTATTTAAGTTAACTAAATGGTATGCCAATAACTCAAATTATGCGATGGCTTATCTTGTGCTTTCAGAAGCAGTAGTAAGCGCTGTCCGCGAACATGAGTGTTTGGCGGATACGACAGAGGGCAATAAATTAGCGAAAATGTCTATTTATCGCAAGAAAGAGATCTCAAAAATATACAGAAAAGTGAGCGCGATACGCAATAATATAGCGCATAAAACAGCCCATCAAGTTTCGCTAAGCAAAAGCATAAATGAATATAAATATTATTACGATGCCTTGAAAAAAATATATGAAGTCTAATAGCCTATTTATACTGCTTGGCAAACTCTGCAACGGCTTGTGCTACGCAAAAATCAATCTAAAGTTTCGTTTAAGATTGGGTTTGTACGAAAACAGTGGCTTTGTTTGCCTTGTTTAAGCTGATTTTGGTAAGATTTTGACTTCAAAGGTTCATTTAAAACTTAGATAGCCCAGCGAAGCATCTCATAGTGCAGAGCTTAGCCATTACAAAACGACCCGATTTTAAGGGGATTGAGACATGGCAGATAATACCACAAAAATTGAGATGAAAGTATTACAAAACGACCCGATTTTAAGGGGATTGAGACGTTCAATACTGCTGTCCTTCAGCGGCTCAAACGAATTACAAAACGACCCGATTTTAAGGGGATTGAAACTTTCACGATCTTCGTTTTTCCTGAATTCATCAATTACAA
>BNUO01000056.1 GCA_025997415.1 Campylobacterota bacterium | reverse complement strand
TAACTGTCATCTCCTCTACGCTTGCAGCCATTGATGATGTGTTGGTGCTTTGAGTGCGAGAGCCTGAAGCGACTGCTGCTGCTGCTTCAGAGAATGAGGTAACTTCGGCATTGACTTGGTGGACACTCTTCTGGATACTCACGACTGAGTTCTGAATGGAGTCAAGCATATTGTCGAAGGCTTTTGTCATCTCGCCTATTTCATCATTGCTTGTGTGTCCGCTTCGTATCTTCAGATTGAGGTCTTTGGCGATCAGGACAACGGCATCGCGGACTTTTTCGATCGGTGCAACAACCGCTTTGAGTGTCGCTATGCTCAAAAAGATAGCCGTGAGGATCAACGCCACAGCAATGACGATCTGCGTGATCATCGCCCTGCGCGACGAAGCTCCGGCTTCTTCGATCATCTCGGTAACGACACGGCGATCGATATCTATGAGCTGCTGGATCAGCATGCCTAGTTCAGACGACGAATCCGAACGAGCAGCAATAGCATCATCGTGCATAGCTTGGTGCGTCTGTGCCATATACTCCGCTGTGCCGTTGGCGATCGCCGCTTCGATCTTCTTCGTGATACCCGTTACCATATTAGCCTTCCAGCCAGCGTAGATGGTTTTTAGTCTGCTGTAGATCACCTCCGCATCCGCCGTTCGCGGCAAGAGATCGTATGTGTCGAAAGCCTTTTCAAGCTCAACATCGGCGATCTTTTTCGCAACAAGAGTTTGCCGCAGATTTGAGGCAGCCTCATTTATCGGCAGACCAGACAAAGCGATCGCTTCGTAGGCGCGGCGAGCCTCGTTGTTGATCTGAGCCTGAATCGTCATCAACGCTTCGGTTTTGACCAAACGAACCTCCTCAATCTCCTCAAAAGTAGCCTCGTCTCCTAAAGAGTTGCTAATGCCGATTGCGGCAACGATAATCAACCCCAGCCACGATACGACCGAAAGTAGGTAAACGCGCGTCTTGATACTCATGGAACACCTCCTTGTGGAATATAAGGAATGATTATAATATATATTTGATAAACAGATAGTTGGATATGAAGATTCCGGTCGTTTCTATTCGCTCTGAATGACAAACCCGTGCGCGATCTGCTTTTTGTCGTTGATCGCGTAGGGATTGGCGAAAAGACTTCTCTAACCCAAGCGAAGCGAAGGGCGGCGCGTAAGCGCCGTGCGCCGAGTGCGCCGAACGAATGGAGCGTAGCGGGAGCTTTGCTGCCGCAAGCGGATAAAAAAGACAGCGGCAAAAAGGCTAAACGCTATCATAACGGCAAAAAAGGCTCTACTAGTGCTTTCGTTTAGACAGTACCTCTCGTTTGTGATCGCCTGCACTCTGTTTTTAGCGGCGGCAATTATTATCACCGCCTTGCCGATGATCGAATATCTGCCATCGTTTGTGCAGATCGGCTTCGTTGCGGCGGCGCTATTTGCCGCGATCGTGCTGGTCTTGGCGGTTAGCTTTGAGCGGTACGCGATCTTTTTTACGACAATCACAGTAGCCGCAGCCGCGCTTTTGCTCGCGGGTGAGACGGTCAAAAACGCCGCGCTGGTCGATTTCGTCTTCCTCGCGGCGTGGTACATTTTGCCGCTTAACTTCGTCCTCTTTGCGTTCCTAAGCGAAACGCGCCTCGTCTCAATCGCCGCGCTTTTGCGGACGCTGTTTTTGTTCGCCGAGTTTGCCGCCATTATTTTGATTGGCTTCTCGGAGAGTGTCAATGCCGCCTCTGTTCTGCTTTCGTATGAGTTTTTCCAGCCGCCAATGCTAATCGTCGGCGTGCCGCAGGCGGGGCTTGCGCTCTGTGTGGCAGCACTCGGCGCGCTGGGCTACAAAATCGTAGCGAGCAAACAAAAAACGCTTGCGATCGCGATGGCATTTGCGCTTGTGGCGGCATTGGGCGGCGTCTGGTGCTACCCGCTCAACGGCGCATCGTGGGCGTTTTTCTGCTGCGCGTTTGCCACCTATCTGATGGGGTTTGTCTATCTGTCGTACCAGATGAGCTACTACGACGAATTGACGGGTATTTTGGGGCGCAGAGCGCTCTACGAGGCGCTTGATAGACTGCCCGCACACTATGCGATCGCAATGATCGACATTGACCACTTCAAACGCTTCAACGATGATCACGGGCATGCCGTAGGCGATCAAGCTCTGCGAATGGTTGCTACCGTGATTTCGGGCGTGAGGGGCGGCGCGAGCGCATATCGTTACGGCGGCGAGGAGTTTACAATCATCTTTGGCGGCAAAAACCGCGAGGAAGCCGCAGGATTTTTGGAGGAGATCCGCGCCAAAACCGCCGCCTCCGCGTTTCGCAAACGCGCCCCCGATCGCGCAAAAACAAAACCCAAAAAGCCGCAAAAACCGCGTAAAGCCGAAGAGCTGCGCGTAACGATTAGCATTGGGGTAGCGGACAATTTGAGCAAGACGATGACGCGCGAAATGGTGATGAAAGCCGCCGACACCGCGCTGTACAAGGCAAAAGAGGAGGGGCGCAACCGCGTGATCGTGGGCTAAAACTTGATGTTGATCCCAGCCGTGAAAAGATCGACTGCGCCTGAACCGTTAAACGGCGCTTGAAACGGAAAGCGCATTCCGTTTGTCTGCCAAAACTCGCGCTTGACCTCAGCCGTGATCTCAACATATCGAAACGCCAGCGCCGCGCCAAAGCCCAGCGACATATCGCTGCCGCGCCCGTATGGTTTGATCTCGCCCACACCCGCGCCGATCGACACAAACGGGACAAGCTCCTGCGTCAAAAACCAATCCACATTGTACCCTAGCGCGTAGGAGATTCCCAGCCGCCAGCCGTTTTCGGGATCGCCGTTTTTTTCCTTTGTTTTGCGGCTGTCTGCAAGAAACTCAAAGCGGTGCTTGACATAGTAGTCGCCGCCGCTGTTGAGAATCCAGCCGAGCCGAGCGCCCATAATCGCGTTGCTGCTGGAAAAGTCGCGATCGCGCTCTTCCTGTTCGATCGTGCCGTCAAGAAAGCCGCCGTATGCGCCCAGATAGAAGGCGTCGCGGTAGGCGCTAAGCGATGAGACCAGCAAAAACAGCCACAAAATTGACCGCACTATGACCTTTCAGAACTATTATTATCGGAGGCTGACGGCTCTGCCGCTTGATCGATCGCCTGCCCAATCGCAAAATCGATCGCCTCGTTTGAGAGATTTACGCCGCCGATCATACCGATTCGTTCAAACGCACTCGCAATGCTACGCCGCACATCGTCTTCCGTGATCGTCAGCAGCACAAACTGCTCGTTGTAGGGCGAAAACCACTGATTGACGATCGTGAAACTGCCGCGCATTTTGGCAGCGGCGAGCGCAACGGCAAGCCTCCTGTTTTCGCCCTCGTCAAAGATCGCTTCAGCCGCCATAGCCGCGATCGGCTGCAACTGCGCTTGCAGCTTTTCTGTCGCAATTCCAGTCGCCTCAACCTGCTCAAGTTGTACGCTTTTGGATATCTGTTGCGATCCGCCGCTGGCGGCAAAGCGGGAGTAGTTTTGCGGCGCGGCGATCCAAGCGGGCGGATTGAACGAGATCTTGCTTAGTTGCGACGGTTCGCTTGTGGAACAGCCGATCACAAGCGTTGCCGCGAGCAAAACGCCGCCGATCCTGAGCGCACCGCAAACCGTCAAAACAGATACCGTGCGCCTACAAAGAGCCGAATTTCGGTATCGTCTTGTGAGGTTTTGTAAGTACCGATCTGGCTACCACCGTTGTAGCCCGAGCCGCTAACATCGTTCCAGCTTCGTAGGTAAAAATCCAGCCCGCCGTAGAGATCGACATTGGGGCTGAACGGATAGGTAACGCCCGCGCCGATGCCGTAGCCAAGCGCCGACTCCTTGTCAAACGAGTAGCCGAGCTGCGCCTTGACAAACGGCACAAAGCGATCGGCAAAGGTTAGCGAGGTTAGACCGATCTGCGCGGAGGCGACAAGCTCGGTTACATCGCCAAAATAGACGGCAAACTGATAGAGATTCTCCTCCTGCGCGTCCTTGATCCCTGCGACAACCCCAAACGCAAACTCGGTGGAGCTGGTGGAGTCGCGATCGCCTTCGACAGCCTCTCTGAAAGCGCTGTTATCGACCGAATAGGAGTCGGAGTAGCTGCGGCTGACAGACGCTATTGCGCCCTCTGCGCCCGCAAAATAGCGCCATCTTTCGCCTGTACTTTCGGCTGCTGAGGTGATCACAGGCGGCTGGCTTGTCCTAAGCGACGGTTGCTGCCTAGCCTGCGTTGGCGCGGCGGCGTTGGGGTTTAGGCGGCGCGTAATCAGCTTGCCATCGTCGGTATAGACCAGCTCGCTGCCGGCGCTAAGGCGCACTTGGCGACCATCGTTGAGCTTGATAACGCGATCGCGATCGGAGGGGGAGACCAAAACGGTATCAGCAAAAGCAAGCATACCGATCAATCCTAGCGCTATTGGAGCGGCTTTCATCGTTGTCCTTTGGGCATTTCGTGTTGGCAATAGTGCCAAAAAACCCATTAAAAAGCGGCGGTTAAACTAGAGACGGACAACTCTGGAGAGGGAAATGAGATCGTGCAGCGTCTTTTTGTCCTTGCGAAAGAGCGGCAAAAACAGCCCAACAACGCTTACGATCGACACAAAAACCGCCAGAAATCGCCAGATCGCCTGCGCAAGAAACATCGTTTTATCGGTGCGGCTATCAAGCACGATCAGCCGCATGATTTTTTTGCCCGGAGTGTAGCCGCGCTTGACCCAAAACCAGACAACGATCGCGCCGTACAACGACATCTGTATCACGCCCGCAACCGCGTTGCCGTTGGTTTTGAGTTCGTTGTAGCCAAAAAAGATCACTAGCCCGATTGTGATCGGAAAGAGGATCATAAATGTATCGACGATCAGCGCGGCAAACCTCGCCCAAAACCCTGCGGGAGTTAGATTTACTGACATTTTTGCTCCTTGTTACGCATTATAAAAATAGCGAGACGGCGCAGTAGAGCAGCAGTAAAGCCATCACAACGCCAATCGTTTTTCCGTGCTGTTTGAAGAGCTTTGCAAATAGCGATCCAAAAAGCGTCCAAGCTATATTTGCGCTAAATTGTACGATCGCTATGAGCAGCACAAAGAGCATTAGTATTGCGGCGGAATCGTAGTATGGCAATATGTATGTACTCATCGCCGTTAAGCCAAACGCCACTAGTTTTGCATTGACAAATTGCAGCAAAACTCCGCTTGTATAAGTAGAGCCTTTGTGCTTGATTTTGAGTAATTTGTGGTGTTGAAGATTTTGATATGCTAAGTAGATCATATATGCCGCGCCGATCGATTTCATATAGATTTCTATCGTGGCGACTGCGCTATATAACGCTAACGAAAAGATCATACACAGCGTCATAATCATCACAGTACCGGTAAGCGTTCCCAGATTGAATACAAATACCTGTTTGAAGCCCAGTCTGATCGCATTGTTCATTGATATAATGTTGATTGGACCGGGTGTATATGTCATACTAAAAACATATGCCAGAAACGCAAGCCACAAAAACTCCTCGTTCATAACGCGATCACTGTTTTTTGCGAATTTTTACCGTGTTGTTTTGTGCGGGCGTTACCAAAACCTCTTCGCCGACTGCGTAGCTCTCGCCCTGTGCGCCCGCAAAATGCCAGAATGTGCCGCGAAACTCGACTTGGCTGTTTTCGCTCACCACGCCCAAGCCCTCTTCAAGCAAAAACTCGTCGGCGCGCTCGTCGCCTTTGGGTTTCATCAGCCGTTTTCGTAGCGCGATCATCAGCGCAAGTCCGATCAGCAGTCCCGCCAGAGCTTGCCACGCCCAGTTTTCGCTACCGATCGCCCAGCCGATCGCTCCGCTGCCAACCATTCCGATCCCGTACCATAGAAAGTACAAACTGCCCGTAAGCAGTTCGATCGCCAGCAAAACCACGCCGGCTATAAGCACCCACATTGCGCTACTTTTTGAGCGCGGATTTGAGCGTGTCGCCCAAAATGCTCAGCGATCCGATCAGATTAACCGCTTCGTAAGGCACGACAATCTTGTCTTTGGCGGGGTTTTTCGCCAGCTCGTTGAACGCCGCTATGCGATCTTTGGTCAGCAAAAACTCCGCCGCGTTGGTGTTTTGGTGCATTGCCGCCGTGATCATCTCGATCGACTCTTGCTGCGCTTTTGCGATCGCTTTGATCTGAAACGCCTCCGCGTCCGCCATTCTTTCGATCGCTTCGGCTTTCAAAAACTGCTGGCTTTTGAAGCCCTCCGCCTCTCTGATCACCGCGACTTTGTCCGCTTCGGCTTTGAGTTCGATCGCCCGCTTTTCGCGCTCGGCTTTCATCTGCATACTCATCGCCTCTTGGATTTCGGTCGGCACGGCGATGTCGCTGATCTCAATGCGCGTAACTTTCGTCCCCCAGTTTGCGCCCGCCGCGTCCAGCACGATCAAAATCTTGGCATTGATGTGTTCGCGGTTGCTCAAGATTTCATCAAGTGTCATCGAACCGATCTCGCTGCGCAGGGTCGTCAGCGCGAGATTTAGGACGGCAACTTGGTAGTTATTGACATTGTAGGCAGCTTTGTACGCCTCCACCACCGCTACAAACGCGATCCCGTCGATCTGAATGGTTACATTGTCTTTGGTGATCACAGGCTGGCGCGGAATGTTGAGAATGTGTTCTTTGGTACTCAAAATCGCCTGAACGCGATCGATGTAAGGCACGATCAGGTGAAAACCCGCCGAAAGCGCACGGTCAAACTTGCCCAGCCGCTCCACAATCCGCACCTCCGCTTGGCTCACAATCACAATGCCTTTTAGGATCGTCAGTACAACGACCACCCCGATCACGATTAGTACAACCGTTGCTCCACTCGCCATTTTGTCTCCTTGTTTTGTTGACGCAAGTGTATTCGATCGCAGCTTGTGCGCGTTTATAGCGCAAGCTCCATCACAATATCGACTCGTTTATATGTGATCTCGTAGCCCGTTACCTCTTTGAAGCCAAGTTTTCGGTAGAGCTTGATCGAGGGAGCTAAGCGCGTATTGCCTTCCAGAAAAATCGCAGACGCCCCCGCCTCTTTTGCTTGTAAGATTACGCGCCGTACCAGCAATTCGCCTATATTTTTGCCGCGAAAACTGGGGCTTACTGCCAACTTTGCCAACTCATATTTGCGATCGCTTATCTTTAATAAAGCGCATACGCCGATGGCTTTATCATCGCATAACGCTACAAAAATAGATCCGCCTTTTTGCAATATATATTTTTCAGGATCGTTTAGCGCGGCGCGATCGGCATCTTCTAATTCAAAATGCGCAACAATCCACTCCTCGTTAAGCGCTTTGAACGCCTCTTGATAACGCGCTTCATACGGAACAATCTGTATTTCCATTTTCTACATTCCATATTTTTGCTGGTAGTGTATTTGATTGTGGCTTTCTGCGAAGATTCTTCGTCCGTCCCTCGCTACTACCGCGAGGGATTGCTCGGAATGACAAGAGGGGCGCGCAGAATGACAATGCGCCTACTACTCCCAATTATCGTCGCTACTGCTATCCAAGCCGATCAGCTCATCGGCTGTTGTATCGCGGTATTTGGGAGTACTAATGGTATGGGCATACACCGCATGACCGCCAGCATCGCCAGCCGCAATGTTTTTATCGCTTTCCGTAGCTGCGTCTTTGCCATAGATCGTGCCGCCCGTTTTGGTGAATGTTCCGCCAATGTCAGCATTGACCCACACCCCGCCGCCGTAGCCGTTGAGGGCTTTATTGCCGCCGATCGTGCCGCCGCTCATATTGAAAGCGCCTTCTACGGCACAAACTCCGCCGCTATTGCCGCTATCGGCTTCGTTCTTGCTGATCGTGCCGCCATACATATTGAATGTTCCGCTGCCGCCGACTTCCACCGCGCCGCAGATACTGGTTTTATTGCCCGTGATCGCTCCGCCGTCATACATCTCAAACTCCGCGCCGCTTTCCACAACCACCAGCGAGCCGTTGCCTCCTGCGGTGTGCCCTTTGAGCGTAACATCGCGCAGTATTAGTTTTTTGCTGCCTGTGGGATCATAAAGATAGAACAGGTTGTATGCGCCCGATGATTTATGGATCGTTCCGCCGCCGCGCAGGGAAATAACGGTGTTTGTCTCTGGCATGATGTCTGCCTCTGCGTCTCCAACGGTGATCGTGCTGGTGATATTCAGTACGAAGTTGCCGGAGTTTGTTTCTATTTCGTTTTTGGCTTTGATAAAGTCGTTTATGTTGTTGATGTTGCGCGTTTTAATCATCGCGCCCTCACCGAAGTCGGCAATATCTATGGGATCGGCGCTTGTGCTACCTTCATCGGTATTGGAGGGCGGAAGTAAAGGCGTAGTATCGTTTGGCGCTGCCACAACCTGTGAGGCTAATAAACGCCAGTAGGAACGCACCGAGAGAGAGAGAGAGAGAGAGAGAGAGAGAGAGAGAGAGAGAATATCTGTGCCCACCAAACCGTCTAAACAGTTTTGCATCATCAATCCTTTGAAGGTTGGAATTGGGCGCAATATATAACGATTGATATTAACTAGAGCTTAATTGTGATCTTCGCTTGTCATGTTGAGGCGAAGCCCCATTGTCATTCTGAGCGATAGCGAAGTATCTGTGTTCGCCTTTAGATTCTTAACTTCGTTCAGAATGACATTTTCTCGTCATTGCGGACTTGATCCGCAATCTCTGTCATTCTGAGGCTGCTTTTGAGCCGAAGAATCTAAAAACAAATACAGAGATCTTTCGCATACGCCTTCGGCGCACGCGACCATTCTTTCTTGCGCGGGCAAGAAAGAAGGCAAAGAAACCGCCACGCGGTTGCACTGTCCTAACGGATACCCTTGCATTTCTTGCGGCTTCGGGGCGCTCATACCTTGGAGAACTCGCGCCTTGATCCTCACCGCTTCAAAATGCTTCGGCAGTGCAAAGCGTGGGAATAGGGATTGCGGCTTACGCCACAATGACATTTACTGTTATGAGATTCTTCGTCGCTTCGCTCCTCAGAATGACAGAGGAGGCAATGACATTCGTGCGCGAATTGCTTTTTGCCGTTGATCGCGTAGGGATTTTGTGCGGGGGCAAGGAAGCTGAACGAGGCGCGACGGGAGTTTACTTATGCGTAAATGACCAAGCGCCGAATGAAGCTGACACAGTACCCGCGCAAAAGACCGAGCGAGCAGCGGCAAAAAGGCGAAAATCCGCACAAGCGAGGGGGTAAAACCCCTACTCCTCAACCGCCGCCTCTTCCTTGTGTTCGCCGTCCTCTAGTTCGGGCAGATCGAAGCCTGCGTTGCTCTTGATCGCGTCCTCGATCGCCTTTGCGGTGTCTGGGTTGGAGCGCAAAAACTCCTTCGTTTTCTCTCTGCCTTGACCGAGTTTGATATCTTTGTAGCTAAACCAAGTGCCGCTCTTGTCAATAATATCTAGTTTCACGCCATAATCAACAAGCTCGCCCGCCTTACTAATTCCCTCGCCAAACATCACATCAAACTCCGCTTGCTTAAATGGCGGAGCTACTTTGTTTTTGATGACTTTTGCTTTTACTCGGTTGCCGATCGACTCGTCGCCTTGTTTGAGCGTCTGTATTCGTCGAATGTCAATTCTGATCGACGCATAGAACTTCAGCGCGTTGCCACCCGTCGTTGTTTCGGGTGATCCGTAGCCGATATTGCCGATTTTCATTCTAATTTGATTGATAAAGATAATTGTCGCATTCATCTTGTGCGTAACGCCCGTGAGTTTCCGCAACGCTTGGCTCATCAGCCGCGCCTGCAACCCCATATGCGAATCGCCCATCTCGCCTTCGATCTCGCTCTTTGGCGTTAGCGCCGCAACGGAATCGACCACAATCACATCGATCGCGCCGCTTCTGCTCACAGTTTCAACGATGTCGAGCGCCTGTTCGCCGTAGTCGGGCTGGCTAACTAGCAGGTTTTGTACATCAACGCCCAAGTTCGCGGCGTATCTGATGTCCAGCGCGTGCTCGGCATCGATAAACGCGCAGATACCGCCCTGCTTCTGCGATTCGGCAACGATCTGAAGCGCCAGCGTGGTTTTGCCGCTCGATTCGGGTCCGTAAATCTCGATAATCCGACCCTTTGGCACGCCGCCGATCCCCAGCGCAAGGTCAAGTCCCAAGCTGCCCGTGCTAATCGCCTCGATCGCCTCAATGGGTTTATCGCCCATTTTCATCAGCGTACCCTTGCCAAAGTTCTTGTCGATCGCCTTTATGGCGGCATCGATCGCCTTCTGTTTATCTGCGTTTAGCATAGCAACCCTTCGTGAAATATGCGCGATCGTATGATATTGGCTCTTAATTAACCGTAGATTTTGCGTAGATTTTCTACTCTGCTGCCGAGATTTGCGATCGCCATATCCGCAAGCACGAGGGCGATCATCGCCTCGCAAACGACCACGCCGCGCACGCCAACGCACGGATCGTGCCGCCCTTTGATCTCGCAAATCTGCTCCTGTCCGCGCAGATCGACCGTTCGCTGCGGCTTAAAGATGGAGGGCGTTGGCTTAAAGCCGATCGTCAGTTCGACCGCCTCGCCCGTACTCACGCCGCCCAAAATCCCGCCCGCGTTGTTGCTCAAAAATCCCGCCGCGCTCATCTGATCGTTGTTCTCGCTGCCGCGCAGTTTCGGCGCATTTTCCAGCCCGATCGCAACCGATTTGACGGCGTTAATGCCCATCAACGCTTCGGCGAGTTTCGCGTCAAGTTTGTCGTATAGCGGCTCGCCAAGTCCAGCAGGAACGCCGATCGCCCGCGCTTTGACCACCGCGCCAACCGAATCTTGATCGCGCCGCGCTGCTTCAATCTCCTCAATTAGCGCAGCTTCCGCCAGACGATCAAGCGCGTAGATCGGGCTGGTTTTTGCCGCCAAAAAATCGGTTGTTTCACAGGAAACATCGCCGATCGCGTAGATTCCGCCCTCAACCTTCGCGCCGATCTCTGCCAAAAGCAGCTTTGCGATCGCACCCGCCGCCACTCTCGCCGCCGTCTCTCGCGCACTCGTGCGTCCGCCGCCTCGGTGATCGCGAATGCCATATTTTGCAAACCACGAAAAATCGGCGTGCGCGGGGCGAAACAGATCGCGCAATGCATCGTAATCGCCGCTCTTTTGCGAGGTGTTTCGTATGAAAATCGCGATCGGCGCACCCGTGCTAAAGCCCTCAAACACGCCGCTGACAATCTCGGCGGTGTCTGGCTCGTTGCGTTTTGTGCCGTAGGCGTTTGCGCCCGGTCGCCGCCTGTCCAGTTCGCTCTGCAAAAACTGCGTATCGATCGCCACTCCGGCAGGAACGCCGTCAATCACGCACCCAACCCCAGCGCCGTGCGATTCGCCAAAGGTCGTAACGCGAAAGCGACTGCCAAAACTATTCATCTTCCGCCTCCAAAACCGCGATCGTCTGCTCCGCCGCCTCCTGCTCCGCCGCCTTTTTGCTGCTGCCGTGTCCGATCGCGTAACGCCGTCCGTCGATCGAAAGTTCGATCTCAAAAATCTTGAGGTGATCGGGACCGTCCGCTTTGATTAGCTCGTAGTTCGGCGTTACGCCAAAGCGCGCCTGACTCAATTCTTGTAGCTTCGTTTTATAGTCGCGGATTAAGCGTTCAGGGGTGATCGGGTCATAGCAGCGGTGAATTACGGCAAGCGCACACCGCTGTGCCTCCCGCAATCCGCCGTCAAGATAGATCGCGCCGATCAGCGCTTCAAACGCATTTGAGAGCAAGGACGGCTTCTTGCGCCCTGCGCTTTTTTCCTCGCTTGCCGAGATCAAAAGCTCCCTGCCCAGATCGAAATACTCAGCAAGTCTGGCAAACGAATCTTCGCTTACCAATGCCGCACGAAGCCGCGTCATCTCGCCCTCGCTTGCCTCGCCAAAGAGCCTGTAAAGCTCCTCGCCAACGATCAAATCCAACACCGCATCGCCCAAAAACTCCAGCCGTTCGTTGTTCGCGCCCGCCTTGTGGCTTCGGTGCGTCAGCGCCATTGTCATCAACGATTTATCGGCGAATGTGTAGCCGAGCCGATCTTCTAACTTAGTTTTTGCTTTTGTTTTGCTCATAAAATACCGTCATCAGAACTATGCAATTTGTTGTCTCTGTCCGCGTTTGTGTGATCGAGGTAGCAGGTTATGAAGATATTCACGAAAGCTCCAAAGGACAAATGCTGGATTTTATCCCAATGGGACTTGTGGGCGGGGCGGAGTTGCCCGCCCGCGAGGAGATGAAACTAACGCTTAAAGTTTGGAAGCGTTTTTGGTCAAGTAGTCAGCAACGCCTTTTGTGCTTGCTTTCATACCTTCGTCGCCTTTGTGCCAGCCAGCAGGGCAGACTTCGCCGTGTTCGTTGGTGAAAAGCACCGCATCGACAACGCGCAGCGTTTCATCAACATTGCGTCCGATCGGCAGGTCATTGACCGTTGCGTGGCGGATCGTGCCGTCTTTGTCAATAACGAATGTTGCGCGCAGAGCGACGGCGGCGGCTGGGTGTTCGACATCGAACGCTTTGGTGATCGCGTGATTGACATCGGCTACGATCGGGAACTGTACTTGACCGATACCGCCGTTATTGACTGCGGTGCTTTTCCATGCGTTATGCACAAATTCGCTGTCGATCGATACGCCGATGACATTAAATCCGCGATCCTTAAACTCTTTGACGCGCTTGTCGAAGGCGATGATCTCTGACGGGCAGACGAATGTGAAGTCTTTGGGCCAGAAGAACAGAACCGCGCCCTTTGCGCCAATGCCGTCTTTGTAGAGGTTGAATTTCACGATCTCGTTGTTTGGTAGAACAGCATCGGCTGTAAAATCGGGAGCTTTTGTAGTAACGATTGGCATATTGCCTCCTTGAAAGTTTTGGAAGCGCATAGCCTACCCGTTTTTTGCTTAGAAGATAAGAATAATTATGATCTGTTTCTCCTGTCATTCTGAACGAAGTGAAGAATCTAATCCCATTTCTAAACTCCCAGCGGCGTAAGCCGCAATCCTCCGCAGTAACGCTTCCTTCGGAAGCTACTGCTCCGCAGTCCCTATTCCCACGCTTTGCACTGCCGAAGCATTTTGAAGCG
>BNUO01000055.1 GCA_025997415.1 Campylobacterota bacterium | reverse complement strand
GCTACCGTTTTTCTTCGATCGCGCCTTCGGTTTTGCGCAATGACAAACGCTCTGTCATTCTGAGCCAAAGGCGAAGAATCTCATCAAACACAGATGTTTCGCCGCATAGTTCCTCAACATGACGGGGGGGGGGGGGCTACACCTCAGAATGACGAGGATTTTGGCTAAACTACCGATATTGAGGGTAAAGGAGATACTTGATGAAGCGCAGTAAAGCCAATCCAACCGCACTAGATGTGGCAAAGTTTTTCCTAGAGATGTGCGATGTAGAAAACGCAGGCGACACAATTTCAAATCTGAAGATGCAAAAGCTGGTCTATTACGCACAGGGCGTTCATTTGGCTCTAAAAGGCGAGCGGCTGTTCGATGAAAACATCGAGGCGTGGGAACACGGACCCGTTGTTCCAAATCTCTATCAAGAGCTAAAAAGGTTTGGCAGTAGAGAGATTGTTCTAGACCTAGAGGGATTTGATCGAACTGTTTTTTCGCTTGAGCAACAGTCGTTGCTGAAGTACACCTACGGTATCTATGGGCGTTACTCGGCTTTTGAGTTGCGCAATAGAACACATCAGGAGTTGCCGTGGCTTAGGACTACTAGGAGCAACACTATTGACGACGAGAAGATCAAGGAGTATTTCAAAGAGCAAAACGATGTCAGTATGATTGAAGCGGAAATCGTCAGCGATAGAATCCTAGATGAGTATTCAAAGGTTGCGTAAGTGTCAGTTTTGCCGCCAGTCATAGAGCAGCTAGATAGGCTCATACAGAAGTATGAGAGCGTATCAGATAGCTATATCCACAACGATCCTTGCCACGCAAAATCATATTTTGCCTGTTTGATAACGGCGGCGATTGGCGAACTTTTTTCTAAGCGAAGACTGGGCTGTTCGCTTAACGAGGCGTTTGAGTATATCGCCGCTCATACGCTGTTTTGCCATCGAAAATACTTAGAAGCCGCGCTCAAGATCACAGGCGAGCCTGCCGAGCGAATGCAAGCTGTAAGAGAGTTCTGCTGCGATGATCCTCTTTAGTCGCGCTCCAAAACCCACGCCGCGTATCCATAGCTATTAAGTGGACAAAAGCAGGACAAACGAGAGGATTTTGGCTAAACTACCGATATTCCAAGTGTAGGCACGGATAGGTGCAGGCACGGCAAAGGAGATACTATGCAACCTTACATAGATGGCGCAGAGTTGCAACAGATCATTAAGCAGGCTTTGGACGAAGCAACAGTAGAGCTACGAGATGAAGGTATTACGCTCAATGTATCGTGCGACTACGAAAACGGCAATCACTCCAATACCGATGCATTGGTGCAACGGATAAAAAACAACGCTTACAACGCAGAGGATCAGAAACGCTTTGACTACATTTCGGCGGCGTTAGAGGATTGATGGGCAAGTTTGATTATGCGGGCACGCCTCAAATACTGATCGATTTTGACGCCGCAGAGCGTATGCTTGAACGGCATATGAAAATAGACAACCTTGCTATATATAAAACACACATTGCTTTTGCTATCAAGAACGCTACGCTAAAGATCGCCCGTTACCAAAACGCCCTGCATATCAATATGCAAAAGGTCGAGCTATTGCGCGATGTTGTGTTTGTAGGAGCAAGCCTCGTAGAACGCGGAAGTGCGGGTGAATCATACTATCGCGCTTTGGTTTGTGCTTGCTTTGAGATCGTGATGGACTTCACAGGCGCAAAGTTTGAACCCGATTTCATCAAAAAGATAGCAAGCTCAAAACAGATATTTTTTAAGCAACCGCACTTTAACGCAGAGGCGTTTTACCTACTGTTTAAGTCCCACTTTCGCATAGTTGCGGCGGATCGCCTCACCATTTCTTAATCCTCTTTAGCCGCGCCGATCCAAAAACTCCAAGATCGCGCCTTCGATCGCCGATGGTTTGATGGGCGCGGGTGCGGTGTGATCGCGTGCGAAAAGATCGCTAATCGCCGCAGGGACAGGCTTGCCTACCGCTTCAAGCGCGTCGCGATCGCTCAACTCTCTGCCGCTGATCGCCTCTGCGAGCGTGGGCGCGAACTTCGTCCATTCGGCGGTTGAGCAGATGATCTTTTTGCGGCTGCTACCGAGCTTGATCGCCTTGAAGCAGGTTGCGGTGTGCGGATCGATCGTGTAATCTTTATCAAAATTGGCGGTGATCGCGTATTTCACCTCGTTTGCGTTCGACCACGCCGCATCGAAAATCTCGTGCAGCCGCTCGGTTTCGTCCGCTTCAAGCGCAAAAAATCCGTCGCTTGAGAGCGACTCAAAGAGCGTTTTCGTCCGCGCCGCACCGAAGAGATCGAAGATGATTCGTTCGACATTGCTTGATTTCAAAATGTCCATCGCGGGTGAGCTGGTTTTGACCAGTTCACGGCGGCGCAGGTCGTAGCGCCCCGTGATGATCAGGTCGGTTAGGACATTGTTGGCGTTGCTGGCGATGATGATTTTGGCGATCGGCACGCCCATTTTGCGCGCGTAGTAAGCGCCCAGCGCGTTGCCGAAATTGCCCGACGGAACGATGATGTCGATCGCTTCGCCCGCCGCTATCTCTTTGCGAGCAAGCAGCGTCAAGTAGCTGCTCACATGGTAGATGATCTGCAAAAGGATTCGCGCAAAATTGACCGAGTTTGCCGCGCTTAGCAGTCTGCCACGCGCCCGCGCTTTGTCCGCAAAATCGTCGCTTGAGAGCAGCGATTTGATCGCGTTTTGCGCGTCGTCAAAGTTGCCGTCGATCGCAATGACCGCAAGGTTTGGCGCAGTTTGGCTAATCATCTGCAACTCCTGTACATCGCTCGTGCCGCCTTTGGGGTAGATGCAAACGACCTCGATCCCTTCGCGGTTGGCAAACGATCGCAGCGTGGCGGGTCCCGTATCGCCGCTGGTGGCGGTTAGGATCAGGCAGCGTTCGCCGCGTTTTTTTGCTAGGCTTGAGAGGATCACGCCAAACGGCTGGAGCGCCATATCTTTGAACGCTCGCGTCGGACCGTGCCAGAGTTCGCAGACCGAAACCGAGTCGCTGAGCGTTACAAGCGGCGCGGGGTTGGTGGGATCGTCAAAGTTTTTGTAGGTTTCCAGCGCTTCGTCGTCGATCTGTGCGCCCAGTCGTGCGATCACGGCGCGGGCGAGATCGGCGTAGCAAAGCGAGCCAAGCGCGTCAAGGTCGAGCGGAGGAAAATCGACAGGCGCGTAAAGTCCGCCATCGCTGGTCAGCGGCGAGAGCACCGCCCGTTCAAAATCGACAGGTTCGCCGCCACGAGTGGGAAAAAGCTGCATACAAAAGCCCTTTGTAATTGTTTGCGCGATTTTACTACTTCGCGAATTTCTCATACTTGGAGCTTCTAACGGCGTGGCTTTGTGTGGGAAAGTCAAAATCGTTAAATGGCGGAATAGAATCTATCTTGGTCGATGAATACTGTATAATTCATAGTAGCAAGGAGCACACATTGGCGAGGCAACGACAGAGCAAACCTAGTAGTTGGCGCGATGTATGGAAAGCGTTAGGCGATTTCTCGTTTAATGTAGCCGTGATTCTAACCGCTGGTGTCGTTGCAACGATTTTTCTAGAACCAAAAGGATTAGCGCCGTCTGTCTCTGCCTATGGCATAGTCGCCGCATTCATATTGACTGGTATAATCTTTATAAAGAGAGGATCGAGAGATGACGATTGAACTGTTTGGATTTGGTCTATTGGCGTTTTTGGCGATGGTGTATTTGACGATCAGTTGGCTGGAAAAGCGCGATAAAACCAATGGAACAAAGCCCGCCCTGTAGCAAATAGCATTAACGCGCACTTTGTTTATCGTCCGAGAGCCTTCAAAGCCAAGCTACTATAATGACGAAATGTCGCTCGTGAAACTAAATAAAGCCGCGCTTTTTCACAACATATCCGTTTTACAAGAACGAGCAGGAACTGCTCGGATCGCCGCTGTACTCAAAGACAACGCCTACGGACACGGACTTGCGCCGATCGCCGCACTGTGCGCCGAAGCGGGCATTCGCGCCGCCGTTGTTCGCACGGCAAAGGACGCAGAGGCGATCGCGCCGCTTTTTGGCGAGGTACTTGCGCTTGCCGACTTGCCGAGCGCGGCGGGCAATGCGCCCAATGTCAGCTTCGCGCTCAACGATCGTGGGGCGATCGCGCACTTTGGCGCGGGCGCGGCAGCACACATCAAGATCGACAGCGGAATGCACAGAAACGGCATCGACATCGCCGATCTTGAAAACGCGATGGCAGAGCTAACCGATCGCGGCGTGGCAGTTCGCGGCGTCTTTTCGCACCTTCGCGCTGCCGATGTCCTCTCAAGCGAGTTTTTTTGGCAGGAGAAAAACTTTGCGGCAGCGCGGAAACGAGTTCTTTCGATCTGCGAGCGGCGCAATCTGCCAAAACCTGCGTTTCACCTCTACAACTCCGCCGCGCTTTTGCGCAGCCGCCACGCGCACGAGTTCGACCTTGTCCGCCCCGGAATTGCGCTCTACGGCTACTCCGATCTGCCCGCGCTCTTTAACCCGCCGCCGCTAAAGCCTGTACTTTCGCTCTGGGCGGATCGCATTTCACGGCGAGCGATGAAAAGCGGTTTTCGCGTGGGCTACGGCGGCGTTGGCAGGATTGACGGCGACGCAGCGGCGAGCGTTTATGACATCGGCTACGGCGACGGATTTTTGCGGCTTAACGGCACGGAAGGTTACCGAACGCCCTGCGGCAAGCGGCTGCTGGGGCGCGTGAGTATGGACAGCGTCATCGTCGAAGGCAGCGAGGAGCAGATCTGCCTAATGGACAACGCCGAGACGATCGCCGCGCTACGCGGCACGATCAGCTACGAGGCGCTGGTGCGGCTTGACGCGGGCATTCGGCGCGTCGTCGTCTAAAGCGCAAGCATTCGATCGAGCGCGATCTTTGCCCACTTGCGCTCCTCTTCTTCGACAAACATCTCGTTCATAAATGTGCCGTTTTCGATCGACCTGATCACGCCCAGCACATCGCCCAGCGTCGTTTCGTTCATTGTGGGGCATTCGGGTTTGGTGCTTGAAAGGACGAAGGTGTTTTCGGCGCGGAGACGATTGACGAGGTTAAACTCAGTGCCGACCGCGATTTTTTGCGCGATCGGTTGCGCTTGCACCCATTTGATGATCTGGCTTGTCGAACCCACAAAATCGGCGAGATCGACTACGGCTGGATCGCATTCGGGATGTACGGCGATCAGAATGTCGGGGAATTTGGCGCGGTAAAAATGGATATTTTCGGGCGTGAAAAGCTGATGTACCGAGCAAAATCCGTCGAAGGCGATCAGGTCGGCGGAGGCGAAATCTGCGTCGCGCCCAAGCACGGCGGCGGTAATGCCGATCCGCTTAGCGAGGTTTAGCCCAAGGCAGCGATCGGGGATAAAGAAGATTTTTTTGCCGCTTGCGAGTGCGCTGCGAATGATCGTTTCGGCGTTTGCGCTCGTGCAGACCAAGCCGCCCATTTTGGCAACCCGCGCTTTGATTTCCGCCTGCGAGTTGATGTAGGTGATCGGCATAATGTTTTCGGGCGCGATTCCCGCCGCTTTCATCGCCGCGATCGAACGGTCGTAACTGTTGCCGTCGATCATACGCGCCATTGAGCAGCAGGCGGTGCGCGGCATAAAGACGCGCTTATTGGGGGCGAGTGTTTTGACGCTCTGCGCCATAAATCCTACGCCGCAGAAGACTAGAAACTCGTTGGGATCGCCGCTGGCTTTTCTGGACAACTCAAGACTGTCGCCCACCAGATCGGCAACGGCGATCACCTCGTCGCGCTGGTAGTAGTGCGCGGCGATCGTAATTCCAAGCGAATGTTTAAGTTCGTTAATCTGTTTTGTTGCCTCTTGCGCGTCCAAACTCGCTCCTTTGCTTTGCTGGGGTGATTATACAAAACGAACGGATTGTCGTGCTGTCATGTTGAGTCGCAACTCCCTGTCATGACTTCGGCGAAGTCGAAGTATCTCTAATTTTGCCCAGATTCTTCACTTCGTTCAGAATGACAAAGTGGGCTTCGCCTCAGTATGACAGAGGGCTTTTTCTTGCGCCGTAGTGGTATGTTAAAATCGGTGTATAGAACAGGCGGATCATGCAAAACACCCTTTATTTACTTCTCGCGGGAGCAAAGCCCCCGCTCCGACCAAAGGCGTTGCCTTTGGAAACTCCGAAAACGCTGTCGCAGCTAGCTGCCGCGTTTTCGCCTCGTGCTTCGTACTCGGTTTTCTAAGGTTTAAATAATGCAAAACGCAACAGATAGAATCGGTACAGAGCGGATCGGCAAATTGCTGTGGGATTTTTCTGCGCCAGCGATCGTCGGTATGGTTGTGGGAGCGCTGTACAACATCACCGATCGTATCTATGTGGGGCAGGGCGTCGATGCGCTAGGAATCGCTGGTATCACGATCGCAATGCCGATGATGATGGTGCTGATGGGGTCGTCAATGCTGATCGGTATCGGCGCAAACGCGCTCTTTTCGATTCGTCTCGGCGAGGGGCGCAGGCACGAGGTTGAAAAGATTATGGGACACGCATTTGCCCTGCTTTTTCTCGTGCCCGCAGCGGTGATCGCAGTCTGTTTTATCTGGCTTGACGAGATTGTCATCAACCTTTTGGGTGCGAGCGAAACGGTTTTTCCATACGCGAAAACATACCTCGAAATCATTCTCTACGGCGGGATTTTCGGCGCGATGGGACCCGGCATAAACCACTTTATCCGCTCCGACGGACATCCGCGTACATCAATGCTCACGCAACTGATCGGCGCGGGGATCAACATTGTGCTTGACCCGATCTTTATTTTTTGGTGCGATTGGGGGATCGCGGGCGCGGCGTGGGCGACGATCATCTCGCAATTTATCTCGTTTGTGTGGGTGATGGGATATTTCAATTCGCGTTACACACGGCTCCGTTTTCGCCTTGCGGATATGAAGCTGGAGCTGAAACTTTGCTTAAGCATTATGGCGATCGGCTTTGCGCCCGCTGCAATGGAGATCGCAATGAGCGTTGTCGGCGCGCTGCAAAACCACTCGCTAAACGCCTACGGAGGCGATATGGCGGTCTCTGCGATGGGGATTGTCTATAGCATTGCGATCGTTTTCTTTATGCCGCTTTTTGGGATTGCGCAGGGGGCGCAGCCGCTCATCGGTTACAACTACGGCGCGAAAAAGTACGATCGCGTCAGGCAGGCGTTCAACGGCTCGCTCCTCGCCGCGACAATCTTTATGACGGCTGCGTTTGCGCTAATGCAAGCTGTGCCGACGCTTTTGATTTGGCTGTTTCACAGCGAGGCGGACGAGCTGATGGCGATGAGCGTCTATTGCCTGCGGGTGAGTACGCTGGTTTTTCCGCTCGTGGCGTTCAATATGCTCTCTGCGAACTATTTTCAGTCGATCGGCAAGCCGATTGAGGGCGCTATCTTGAGCCTTTCGCGCCAACTGATCATCTACCTGCCGCTACTGTTTGTGCTGGGACATTGGTTTGGACTTGAGGGTGTCTTTTGGGCGATGCCCGTCAGCGACATCTTAGCCGTTCTGCTCTCTGCGGTTTTTATGGCTTTTGAGATCAAACGGCTTAAGCGGCTGACTGTATTGCCGTTCTGAAGCGAAGCCGAAGAATCCCATCAAACACAGATATTTCGCTTTGCTCAACATAACAAGAACTGCTTTGCATTAAACCGCAAGGCAATGTGAGAAACGCATAAGCTGATTTTATAAAGATGTTTTTTCGTATAGTTTCGCCCAAAGATAAAGGCGAGAGATTGAACGAATCGACGACCAACGAAAAATCCGAAATTACCGCGCTGGCGCTCGGCGGATTTGACGGTTTGCACAGGGGGCACCGCGCTCTGATAGACCAGCTTGGATCGAGCGGCGGACTGCTTGTTTTGGAGCACAGCCGTATCTGTATCACGCCCGGTTACAGCCGCAAACGATTCACCGACTATCCGCTATTTATCTGCGATCTTGACGCTGTGCATGAGATGTCGCCGCAAACATTTGTCGCACACCTGCAAAAAAACTTTCCTAAACTGAAGAAATTTGTCGTGGGTTATGACTTTAGATTCGGCAAGAATCGTGCGGCTGGCGCGTATGAACTTCGCGAACTTTTTGACGGCGAAACGGTCATTGTCGCGGAGGTGAGTTTGGGCGGCGCGGCGGTACATTCAACGCGGATCAGACTGGCGCTGATCAACGGAAATGTCTCTGCGGCTACGATCTTGCTGGGGCGCGAACATATGATCGAGGGAAGAGTTGTACGAGGGCAAGGAGTTGGCAAAAAGGCGCTTTATCCTACACTAAATCTTGAAGTTAAGAAGTTTATCGTGCCAAAAGACGGAGTTTATGCCGCGCATACCGAAGTTCTGGGGCGGCTTTATCCATCGGTCGCCTTTGTGGGCAATCGTTTAAGTACGGACGGATCGTATGCGATCGAAACGCATATTTTGGACGAAAACGCGACACTTGAAGGCGTGGAAACTGCGGCGATTTTCTTTAACAATCGCATAAGAGATAATCGCCGTTTTGAGTCGCTGTCTGAACTTAAAGAGCAGATCGCCAAAGATATAAGAGACGCAAAAAATCTACTGGAAGAAAACATATGCACGATTGGATAGAAAAGTTAGCAAAAATCGACGAACTAACGGTGATCGATCAAGCGGTCGATGTTGAACTAGAGATGGCGCATTTAGCGTATGCGGAAGCAAAAAAAGAGGGCGGCGGAAAAGCGCTGCTATTTACAAAACCGGTGCGCGGCGATCGTGAGTATCAAATGCCTGTTTTGATGAATCTATACGGATCGCAAAAACGGGTCAATTTGATCTTTGGCGGAGATATTGAACCGATCGCCGATCGCGTTAAAAACCTGCTAAAACCCGATATTCCAAAAACACTTTTAGGGAAGCTAAAGAAGCTGATCGAACTTGCAAAACTGCGTACGCTCTTTCCAAAACGGTACTTAATGCGCGGATTTTGTCAAGCAAAAATCATGACGAAAGACGAGATCAAACTAAGCGATCTGCCGATTCTAAAAACTTGGAAATATGACGGCGGCGCATTTATCACAATGGGGCAGGTCTATACGCAAACGCTTGATGGAAAACAGCAAAATCTTGGAATGTACCGCTTGCAGGTTTTTGACGATCGAACGCTTGGACTTCACTGGCAGATACACAAGGATTCTAGCTCATTTTTTGACGAATACGAAGCGGCAAATACGCCTATGCCCGTAAGCATTGCGATCGGCGGCGATCCACTATATACTTGGTGTGCAACCGCGCCGCTTCCAAAAGGCGTTTTTGAACTCCTGCTTTATGGATTTATTCGCGGCAAAAATGCGAAGCTGGTTAAGTGTAGAACCAATGAACTTTTTGTGCCCGATGATGCCGATATTGTGATCGAAGGCTGGATACAAAATCCGAAAGAACGAAAGCTAGAAGGCGCGTTTGGCGATCACACAGGTTACTACACGGCGATCGAGCCGTATCCGTTTTTAACCGTAAGCGCGATCACGACCGCAATGAAGCCTGTTTTTTTGGCAACGGTTGTTGGCAAACCGCCGATCGAAGATAAGTTTATGGGACTTCCGACAGAGCGCATATTTCTACCGCTTTTACGCACAAGCGTTCCCGAACTAATCGATTATAAAATGCCCGAAAACGGCGTTTTTCATAACTTGATCGTCGCGAAAATCAAAACGCGCTACGAGGCAAACGCTTTGCAGGCAATGCACGCATTTTGGGGCGTGGGTCAGATGAGTTTTGTTAAACACGCGATTTTCGTAGGAGCTAACGCGCCTGAACTGACCAATTACGAGCGGTTGGCAAAATACTGTTTAGACAGATTTCTGCCGCAAAAAATGCTCATTAGCGAAGGGGTTTTAGACGCGCTTGATCACTCCTCTCCAAAACCGCTTAGAGGCGGCAAACTCGGCATTGATCTAACGGGCGAAATCGTTCCAAATGCCTGCAATATTTTAAGCGATGATCGGCTCTTTGAGATGATATCGCGCGTTGCGCCTGAGATCGTTGCGCTTAAACAGTATATGATCGGCACAACAAATCCTGTTTCGTTGATCGTTATCAATAAAACAACAAGCGTGAAGCACTTATATCATAAGCTGCGACCTTTTAAGCATCATCTTGCGCTTGTTTTTGTGATGGATAACCACAACAATGATGTAGAAAATATCTATATGTCCGTATGGCGCATTGTCAATAACATCGACGCGATTAGAGATATTTATATCAACGATCGCTTTGTGTTATTTGACGCGACAAATAAAGACACAAGCGACGGCTACGATCGCGAATGGGTTAAAGACACCGACTGCGATGCAGAAACGATCGAAACTCTACGCAAAAAAGGGTTGTGGAATTACGACGAAGCATTTCATAAAAAGTGGCAGTTGTGAGAGCGCATATTTTGCAGCATATCTGGTTTGAAGATAGCGGTACGATCGCAGAACTTCTGCAAGAACTTGGCTGGACGATCACCGTTACACAGTTCGATCGCGAAGGCATTTTGCCAAAAAGTATTGACGAGATTGATCTGATCGTCATTATGGGCGGTTTTATGAGCGTCAATGATGAAGATCAATTTGGTTGGCTTGGCGAAGAAAAACAGTGGATCAAAAACGCGATTGAGGCGGGAAAAAAAGTACTTGGAATCTGTCTTGGCGCACAATTAATTGCGTCAAGTTTGGGCGCTGGAGTACGAAAAAACCCGCAAAAAGAGATCGGCTGGCACGCGATCGCCGCAAGCGCCGAAGCGGTCAGTCGCGGTCTATTTCCGCAGACGGCGACGGTTTTTCACTGGCACGGCGAATCGTTCGATCTGCCTGATGAAGCGGTTTTGCTTGCCTCCAGCGCCGCCTGCCAAAATCAAGCATTTGCGATAGGCTCTAGCGTGATCGGCTTGCAATTTCACCTTGAAACAACGCCAAAAACCGCCAAACTGCTCGTCGAAAACTGCGAAAATGAGCTTGTCAATGCGCCATATATCCAGAGCAAAGAGGCGATTTTGAATTGCGACGCGGCGAACTACAACGCGATCCGCGTAATGATGTCGGGTTTATTGGGTTATTTGCTGGACTTCTAAACTGTATCGGTTTTTATTTTTGGTATAATCGCAACAAAACTCTATACAAAAGCTGTGTAAATATGATTAAAATACTAACTAGCGGTATATTCAGAATTGCGCTGGTCGCCGTTGCAATTCTCATTGTTGCGCTATCGACAATCTACATCGTCAGTCAGGTCAATGAAAGGCGCGACGAGGCGTTGCTAACGGCGGTCGGAGCCGCTGCCGATGAGGTTTCGTGCCGCGTTGAAGGTTACTCGCAAACGATAGAAGTGATGGCGAATATGCCGATTTTTCGCGATGGCAATCGCAAAACAATCGCGGCATTTATGGCAAGTTACGAGCCGCGACTGCGCAACCATTTTGAATATCTATTTTTCATCGACAAAGATGGAAATAGCGTAACAGAAGGCGGCGAAGGCGATCGTTTATTTGGTCGTGCATACTATAAAACATTAGTTCTCGATCGCACGAAAGAGGAGATCATAACAGATCCGTTTTTTCTGCCAAATATGCGTAGTAAAATTGTCTTTGCGATCGCACGAAGCGTGAAAGACAATAATGACGAAGTTGTTGGCGTGTTATTTGCGGTAATCAACATTGATAAACTAGAAATTATAACTAGAAATGAGCGAGAAGAAGTTTATGATATGCTTGTTGATGGAAGAGGTAGATTTATCAAACATCGCAACCCTGCCATGCAGTTAGTAGCAACGCTTCAAAGCAGCCCAAACTTTGGTATTTACGGACTAGCGCAAGAGAGCAATAAAATCCTAGAAACAGGGCAAGGTTTTGCATATTACACAAACGCTTTACTTGAAAAGCGCGTTTTATTATTTGCGCCTGTTGAATCAACGCCGGGCTGGGTATATTTGGTTTCAATTCCAAAATCACTCCACGATCGATCCGCAATGCTTCATATTGTTGCCAGCGGAGTACTATGTTTGATTCTTGTCTGCGTTCTTGTACTCTCCTCGTTTCTAAAACAGGCAAAAACACAAGATGAAACCGTGCGTGATTCTGACAGTACATATGACGCAGATTTGTTTATAGACGAAGAAGAAAAATCAGCAGAAAGCAGAAAATAGTGGCGATCAAAACTGCGTTAGTAACAGGCGCGGCGCAGGGAATCGGCATTGCGATCGCAGAGGAGCTATGCGCGGCGGGCTACCGAGTCGTCGGCGTCGATCGACGCGATTTTACGATTGCGGGCGTGGAAACGGCGATCTGCGATCTCGCCGACGAAGCGGCGATCGACTCGCTTGCGTCGTCAATCAAACGGCTCGATCTGCTCATCAACAACGCTGCGATCAGCGCAAATGGCGATCCGCGCTTCGTCTCGCTGGAGGATTGGAACAGGGTTTTGGCGGTCAATCTCACCGCGCCGTTTTTGCTAAGCCGCCTTTTTGCCGACAAACTGCGCTACCGAGAGGGCGCGATCGTCAATATCGCATCGACAAGAGCGCTAATGAGCGAGCCATTCACCGAAGGTTACAGCGCGTCAAAAGGCGGGATTCTTGCGCTCACGCACGCTATGGCAATGAGCCTCGCACCTGTGCGCGTCAATGCGATTTCGCCCGGCTGGATCGAACACCGTGAGATTGAATCGCTGCGCGAAGTCGATCACCGCTTTCACCCCGCAGGGCGCGTCGGCAGGGCTGAAGACATCGCCAAAGCCGTTCTGTTTCTAGCTTCGGCGGAGTTTATCACGGGCGAAAATCTCATTATCGACGGCGGCGTAACCCGCAAAATGATCTACCCGTCGTAAAAACCGCCATCTACTTGCTCAAAATCTCAACAATTTTAGTCTATAACAAGATTTGTTGAGGTGTTATAAGCGTTAAAAAAGTATCTCATCTGCCGTGTAAAATACGGTAAAACCATTACGCGTGGGTACTCGTCCTTCAGTCATTCTTGTGCAAGCCAGCCATTTCGTTGACTCTTTTCGTTTTGCTTAGCATAGCGCGTTAGCGCTATGCTATCTCCTCTTTCGCTTCTGAAACCAGCTTTCACTCTATCTCTTCTTTCATCTCTCTTCTCCCGCTCTTGCTTCTCTATCTCACTCTTACTCTAACTCCTTTCTA
>BNUO01000054.1 GCA_025997415.1 Campylobacterota bacterium | reverse complement strand
GCAACTGCGTCGTGATTCCAATGCTTGTGAAGATCAGCTAGGCGTGTCTTACTATTAAGACATCTCGGACACTTTGCGCTGTTTTTTTATATGCCATTTAGTAAACCTTTTTGCTAAATATAGCGACAAACCCTCTGTACGAGATGCTTTGTAAGGTGTTTCAACACCACAAAATGAGTATTGGACACAGAATGACAGGGAGGCGGTTCTGAATGACATGGTGGGTAAAAAGGTGAAAACGCTCGCAAAAAACCAAGCGTCCTACTTCCCTCCAGCGACCCAAACGCCATTCCATTCAGACGGGTTGCGGAGGAAAAATTGCGCGCGATCGCGGTAGTGAGCCGATGGCTGATCCTGTTCGGCAAGTATCTCAAAGATCGGTCTAATGGACAAATGTAGTGGTTTTTCTCCTGTTTTTCTGTCCATTTTGCCCCTGATTTGCCTACGATCCAAGGAAATCATCTATCATTTTCATCTTATTTGCCATAGACATTCCATTATGATTTTTAAGGCGCTTTTTAAGCGCGGAAAAGTGTCCTTCATTAGAGTTGGTAGTGTTTGGTATGTTTAATTCCCTATACTCTCGGCATACAAATAAATACGGTAAGTTATGTTTTAGACTGTTGTATGCATTTCTCAATCTTCTATGCGTATAATGCCGTCTATTTGTTTCTAAATTCACAGTTCGTTCGCTGAGAAATAGTTTGTGTTGCTCAAGCCACAACCCAAGCATTGCCATCAAGCTCTCTTTGTCTGTTCCTTTCACCATACCCGCAATTCGTTTGAGTTCAATGCCCGCTTGTGTCTTTGGGTTCTTGGTCAAATATCGTCTGATAATCGCAGCTTGATGATAATGGCACATCTGCACAGGGTATTTAGCCGATAAACGCCGCATCAAAGCGGATTTGCCGTCTGCAACGACCGCCTTGACCTTGTATCCCATACGCTCTAACTCCTCAATACCTTGCATATACAGAGCATTTGTTTCATGTTTGACATACAACCTGAGCAGATTGGTTTTGGTGAGTGCATTACGAAAGAGCATTACGCCAAACCCTCTGCCAAAGTATGTAGTGTCTATGAGAAGAACAATAGGAGTGTCTGGCACAACTGTATTAGCACCGATTACACCTGTCGGTTCATAGTGTTTGGAACAATTGTCTTAACCCAGTTGGTCTCGTGTTGAACATACGACCTGGGCAGATTGACTTTGGTCGGTTCATAGTGTCTGAAACAACCGTATTAACCCTGATTGCACTTGTCGGTTCATACCGATCCAAATGTCTCTTGATTGTCTTTAACGAACAACTATAATCTTCAACAAGCTGTGCGTATGTCTGCTTTTTAATCTTGTATTCGTGCCATAAAAGAGAATCGTCTAATCTTACACCGCCTAAAATTGACGATTGCAAGATAAGCATTTATATCGCTGTTTTCCTCTGGTTTTGCCATATTTTTGCACCGATGGCGATCCACAAATAACACACTTTTTTTAACGCTCATTACTAATCACTCCCAACAAATACTGTCATAGACTAGCTTTGTTGGGAATTTTACCACTACATTTGTCCATTAGACCTAAAGATCGCAAGCGCCGCGCCGAACTCACCTCTGTAAAAGAGATCGCGCGCGGTGCCAAACTGCGCCAAAACCGCAGCGCCTTTAGCATATCCTTTGGCATAACCCTTGCCATACGCCTCCGCCGTCATCGGCTCATAGACCGTTACCGCTTCGGCTCTGCCCACCACCGCAACCACCGCCAGCTTCCGCCCATAGACCTCGCCGTGCCGCCCCGCCGCTGCCAACGCCGCCTCGCTGCACATCGGGTATGTGCCAAACTGCTTGTTCAGCCCCTCCAAACGGGCGGCGAGATTGACCGAATCGCCGAGCATCGTGTAGTCAAACCGCTTGCTCGAACCCATATTGCCCACGACCGCGTAGCCCGTGTTCAGCCCAATGCGCGTCAGCAGCGAAAAGCCATATTTTGCGCGAAAATGCTCCTGCCGTGCGGCAAGCGTCTTTTGGCAGGCGAGCGCGGCGGTGAGCGCACGAAAAGCGTGATCGTCCATCGCCAGCGGCGCGTTCCAAAAGGCGATGATTGCGTCGCCCTCGTACTTATCGATCGTGCCGCCGGAATCCAGAATAATGTCGCTCATCATCGAGAGATAGTCGTTTAGAAACTCGCTCAAACGCGACGGATCGAGCTTCTCAGAGATCGCGGTAAAGCCCTGAATGTCGGAGAAAAATATCGTGATCTCGCGCCGAACGCCGCCGAGCGTTAGTAGGTTTGGATCGAGCAAAAGCCGTTCGATCACGGCGGGGCTTAGGTATTGACCGAACGCGGCTTTGATAAAGCGTTTTTGGCTGCCCTCGTTGACGAAATTAAATATCAGCGCGGCGATAAACGCACTCATCAAGCCAAAGAGCGGCGCGATCATCGGTATCCACCAGCCGAGATTGTAGCCGTAGTACGCAAGCGCGGCAAACGCGGCAAAGAGCGCGGCGACGGCAGCGAGCGAGAGGGCAATGCGCGCGGCAAAGTGCGTCAGCAAGATCACGATCGGCACGCTTGCGAGCGCGATCAAAAGGTAGTCAAACCACGCGGGCGTTTTGCGGATAAAGTCGTTTGACAAGAGATTATCGAGCATCGTGATATGAATGCCCATGCCCGGATAGACGGACGAAATCGGCGTGGCGCAGATGTCGAAAAGCCCTGCGGCGTAGTAGCCGAAAAAGACGAATTTTCCCGCGAAATCTTCGGGCAGCAGTTCGGGATCGCCCCCCTCTTTGTGCGCTCTGAAACTTCGCAAAACCGCCGCCGCGCTGTATGGAATGTAGCGATCGATCGAGCCTTTGAATCTTAGAAGTGCGCTGCCCTCCCCCCTAGCCGCAAATGTGCGATCGCCCCAGATAATTTCGCCGTTTTTCGCATTGTAAGCGATCTTGCGATCCGCGCCATCGACCAGCAGCATTGCCGCGCCGAGTGAGGCAACGGCGCGATCGTCAAAGAGCGTAAAGAGCGGCGCACGGCGGAAAAATCCGTCGCTATCGGGCTTGACCGAAACACTGCCGATCGCACCCGCGCTCTGACGCAGAGCGGCGATCGGGAAAAGTGCGCTTTCACCCGCGTGATCGTCCGCGTGATCACCCGCACGATCTGGGAGCGCAAATCCGATCGGCTCAAAAAGCGGCGTGTTTGCGTCATCGAGCCAGCCTTTCGCCGCACCCGTTTGCGAGCTGACAAAGAGCGCCTGCACCACGCGCCCAAAGTTTCGCGCCGCCGCCGCAAACGCCTCGTCATCGCTGCGTAGATCGAGCCGCGCGGTTGAGATTTCGGGATAGTCCTTGCGAAGATCGCGCAGAAACGACTCGTAGCCGATCGCAAAGACGGACGGTTCGGAAAAAACCACATCGAAAGCGATCGCCTTCGCGCCTGCGATCTGCATATACTCCACGATCTCGCCAAACGCCGATCGCTGCCACGGAAAGCCCCAGCCAAGCTGCTCTTTCGCCCACGCGATACTTGGACGAAGGGTAGTCTTTGACGCTTTTTTGTACGGCGGCGATCCGTTTGGCGGGCGTTGGGTGCGTTTTGCCAAAGCCGCCTTTCTGCACTGTCGTTTTGAGCGACTCCAGCATTTCCACAATGCTTGACGGCTCATAACCAGCCGCCGCGAGCGAATCGGCGCAAACCGCAGTAGTCAGAAGAAACACCAAACCAAAGCCTAGCAACGCTTTCATGGCAACCCCTTGTGTAGTTCGATATTTAGTATGGGTTGGTTAAGCGACAGCGGGTTAGCCGTGATAGGCGTTTTACCGCTCATTTCTTGGTTAGCGGCATTCTTTGATTATCGGTTATTTTTATATGTTTAGCAACAAGATAATTTACAAAAGCAGAACAAGAAATAAGCATATATTTAGCATCTTCTTCTGGTGCATCATGAAAATCAATACTTCCGTGTCGAATGCCGCCTTCATCGCTGGTGTAACCATATATTTTCACATACGCTTCTTGTAATGATTGATGAATCCTTATGTCATTATTCTCAAGTTTTTTGATAGCTTTGCCAAGCGTTGCTTCTTTTCCTGTTGAACCTGTAAGTACGACGCATATAGCTTCTACCGCGCAAATGGATTCTTTGATTGTATTTTCATAATCCGGTTTAACACGATTGGAGTATAAATCTAAAGCCTTCTTCGTATGCGCATTAACCGAAGGAAATGGCGAGTGGGTGCTTTTCTCAAGCGAAGCCAATTCTTGTTCATCCGTTACCTTAACAAACCGATCATCAAAGAATCTGAATCCTGACTTCTCCTCAGTAAGTATTTTGTTTAGTTTTTTAACCATTGGAATACTTCGCTTCGGAAATAGTTTGCTAAATTTCTTAACAAATTCTTCAATCAATTCATAAACTGCATACCATTTATTATTTGGTATATAATGCGGCGTGCGCCTATCATGACCCATGATCGTTAGTAGAAATGCTGTTTTATTGTCTTTGATGTTGTGCCTCTGCATTCCAATTTTGTCAACTGATTCTGCGATACACATATCAACACCTGCTCCATTATTGAAAGTTATCGACATCAGATCTGTATCATTCATAATTTCATCAAACAGATTATATAAACGATTTCGTAATGCCTGATCAATGCTTGAAACTTGTATTGCCTTTTCTGGTTCAAAGCCAAATTTCTCACCAAATGACATTTGCTGCCTCCATATATTGTTGTTGTACGTTGCGCTGGCGCGATTGGTTTCCGAGAACTTGTAAGATCGCGGTTTGGAGCGGGAGACGGGAATCGAACCCGCGACCTTTTGCTTGGGAAGCAAAAGCTCTACCCCTGAGCTACTCCCGCACTTGCTTGTTCTTTTTGTCAATCTCGGCGTCATTTCGCAGCCGTGTAAAAAGAAGCGGTATTCTACTAGGCAACCGTTGAAATATGCGGCTTGCAGGTTTTTGCTCACAACTCTTGACAAGATATGGCTCAATGTTGTATAGTTCTTTAGCACTTGAACATAGCGAGTGCTAAAACACCAGACAGGAGTCCAAAATGACAATCCAACGATTTGATCCGTTTCTTGAGTTGCGCCGCCAGATCGACGCGCTAAGCGAAAAAGGCGATCTCGCGCCGAACCTCTCCAGCTTCAGTCCCGCCGTCAATACCCGCGAAAAGAGCGATGCGTTTGTGATCACAATCGATCTGCCGGGCGTCGAAAAAGAGGCGATCGCAGTCGATCTCAAAGAGAACTTTCTGTCCATTAGCGGCGAACGGAAGTTTGAAGACGAGGTCAAAGAGGAGCAGTTTTACCGACTTGAAAGCCGTTACGGTCGCTTTGAGCGCCGCTTTAGCCTGCCTGAAAACACCGATCTTGACGCGATCGAAGCAGGATTCAAAAACGGCGTTTTGACGCTGACTCTGCCCAAAGCGCAACCCAAAGGCTCCAAGCAGATCGATGTCAAATAGTTACTGCGGCGTGATCTCCCATGTGGAGGTCTGCGCCGTCTTGTTGCCCGTCCATTTATATTTTGGGTTGATTGCTGGTTTCGAGCAGATTATGGTTGCGCTACCGGTGCAAGTGAAGCCGTTTGAGCTTGAGAGCGAGACATTGTAGTCGTTGAATGTGCTGTTTACATCGCCCCCGTAAGTTTCCGCAAACTTCGCCAAACCGCGACCAGTTCCGATCGGCATTGTGCCGAAAACCAATTTGAAATGCGCGTCGTTTAACTCCGGCGTTGAACTCGTGGCGTTCGCTTCAAGCGTTATGCGGCTAAGCGTTGCGTTCACATCGCCCGTTCGCGTTGCTTTTGCGCCCTTCGCGTTATTGACCTTTTCGGGTTTTGTTCCCGTAAAACCGCTATCCAGTTCGCTGAAAAATTTGTCGTAATTTAGTGCTGTAACTCCGTCATAACGCAAAGTTCCTTCATAAACCTTCGTAGTTAATCCTGTTTTAGTGAGCGTTGCGCCGAACTCGCTCGGAACTTTGCTGGGGCTGTCCGGTACGCCGCTGCCTCCGTCGCCAGAGCCTGCGAAACTCACATCATAATCCTCGTTGCCGCAGCCGACCAAGAAACTCACAAGAAACAAGCCTAGAAAAACGGTAAGTAACGATCGCATCAACACTCCTAATTCGCGGTTTTGCGGTAGGTGAGCATTTTCCGTTCCAATTATTGCGACGGAGCTATCAAGGCGTAAGTTTGTAAAATCTATCAACAAAGGAAAACCGCTTGGAGCATTTTCTCAACGAACTCAATGACAGCCAAAAAGAGGCGGCGACAACCGTTGATGGACCCATTCTGATCCTCGCAGGCGCAGGCACAGGCAAAACCAAAACGATCACGACGCGGTTGGCATATCTTTTGAGTTTGGGTATCGATCCGCGCTCGACGCTGACGCTGACATTTACCAACAAAGCCGCCAAAGAGATGCGCGAACGGGCGATGACGATGATCGGTAACGGCGCGATCTATCCGCCCGAACTCTACACTTTTCACAAATTCGGACTGCTGTTTTTGCGCTTTCATATGAGCGTTTTGGATCGCTCGCCCAATTTTGTCATTATCGACAGCGACGATCGCAAGAAGATTTTGAAGGAGCTTTGCGGAAAACTGATCGAACCAAAGCAGGTGGGCGCAGCGATCAGCCACAACAAAAACTCGATTTTAAGCCCCAAAGACGCGATGGAGCAGATCAAAGGTTTTGAGCCGAGCGTGCGAAAGCGTTACGAACAGCTTGCGCAGATCTACGAGCGCTACGAGGAGTATCTGCGTAGCAACAATCTTGTCGATTTTGACGATCTGCTCCTGCTTCCCTACACCATAATGCGCGAAAACGATGAACTGCGATCGGCGACGAGCAATCGCTACCGCTATCTGATGGTCGATGAGTATCAGGACACCAACGAGTTGCAGTTTCAGCTTCTGCGCCAACTGTGCAGCAACCACGAAAATCTCTGCGTTGTCGGCGATGACGATCAGAGTATCTACGGCTGGCGCGGCGCAAATGTCCGCAACATCTTGGGTTTTGCCAAGCAGTTTCCGGCGGCAAAAACCGTCAAACTGGAGATGAACTACCGCTCTACGGCATCGATCCTCTCCGCCGCAAATGAGCTGATCGCACACAATCGATCGCGCCACGAAAAAAAGCTCATCTGTACGCTTGAAAATGGCGACGCGGTTGCGCTGTACTACTGCGTTGATGAGATCGAGGAGTCGCGCAAGATCGCCAGCGCGATCCTAAAACTCATCGATCGCGGCATTTCGCCCAAAAACATCGCCGTTTTGTTTCGTATCAACGCACTTTCGCGCGCACTTGAAGAGGCGTTTGTCAAACTTCGCGTCCCCTACCGCCTCGTTGATAGCGTTGGATTTTACGAGCGGCTTGAGATCAAAGACGCGATCGCCTATTTTCGGCTGATCGTCAATCCAAACGACGATTTCTCGTTCCGCCGCGCCATTTTGCGCCCCAAACGGGGAGTCGGCGAAAGTTCGATCGACAAGCTCATCTCAGCCGCTGACGCGAAAAAAATCTCCATCTTCGGGCTGATCGAACACTCCAGCGACGGCGAACTTGAGGAGATCTGCGGCAAAAAATGCACGAGCGCCTTGCGATCGTTTGAGACGACGATCGCCGAACTGGGCAATGTCAGCGGCGCGAGACTGGTCGATCTTTTCGAAGCGCAGATCGGGCTGAAACGCTACTACAACGAAAAGGGCGAGGACGAACGGGTGCAGAACATAGACGAACTCTACGCCCTTGTACGCGACTACGAAAGGCGCGGCGGCGAGGGGCTAAACGAGTTTTTGAGCGAAAGTGCGCTTATGAGCGATCAAGATTCGATCGGCAGCGATTCGGTCAATTTGATGACGATCCACGCCGCAAAAGGGCTGGAGTTTGACTTTGTTTTTGTTGTTGGTTTGGAGGAGGGATTTTTCCCGCTGCCTGTGGATAACAGCGATCTGGAGGAGGAGCGAAGGCTTGGTTATGTCGCCTTCACCCGCGCCAGAAAGTCGCTTACGCTGTGCAGTGTGCAGAGCCGTTTTTTTCACGGCAGGCGCGAGAGTATGCGAAAGAGCAGGTTTTTGGCAGAGGCGATGCTGGAAAAAGGCAGCCTCTCACTCGCCTCCGCCAGCAGCAGCTACAAAAAGGGCGATCTCGTGCGCCATAAGATCTTCGGAATGGGACGGATCACCGCCGTTGCCAAAAGCGGGCGAGAGGAGAAACTCACGATCAACTTCGGAGGTATTAGCCGCGATATACTCTCCAATTTTGTTGAGGCGATATAGGGGGTAGCCTTTTCGCCGCTGCTCGCTTGGTCTTTTCCGCAATTTCGTTGTCAGGCTCATTCGCGGCGTCGTTACATACCATTAGTATTATTCCTAGCCGCTCTTTCGCCTTCCTAGAACTTGCAAAAAATCCCTACGCGATCAACGCCAAAAAGCAATTCGCGCACGAATGTCATTGCCCCCTCTGTCATTCTGAGGAGCGAAGCGACGAAGAATCTAAAAGCAAACACAGATACACTTCGGCTTCGCCTCAGTATGACAAGGTGGCTTCGTTCAGAATGACAGGGGGGCTATTGTCATTCTGAGGTGTGCGGGTGGTTAGTTTGCCAGCGATTTTCTGTATTCGATGATGATCGCGTAGGCTTCGTCTTTGAGGTGCAGTTTCTCTTTCTTGAGCTTTTCGAGTTCGATCTGATCGAGGTGTTCTCTGCCCGCATCGATCGCGCTGATCCGATCGTCAAGTTCGTTGTGGCGCTCAAAAATCTTGACAAAGTGCGCGTTGGACTGTTTGAGGTGGGCAATTTCGTCGCGGTATTCGTGAAACATTGTTGCTCCTAAGTGAGGGTTTCGTGGGAAATGGTAGCTAAAAGAGGCTGTAAAGCCCTCAAGCGCACAAAGCTTGAGGGTGAAAGCAACCGAAACTGAAGACTAGTAACTAAAGATCGCAGCCGCTCGGAATGCGGTGTATTCGTCAACATCTTTGTAGACTTTGTTGCCCGTCGATTGAACGATCACGCCGTGAAGGGCGAACCAGTCGTTGAATGCGTAATCGGCGATGAGATTTAGCTCGTTAAGCGTACCTTCGCCGCCGCTACCTTTGTTGCCCGTGTCAAAGATGCCATACAACGCGCTTATGCTGAATGCGTCCTGTTCGTAACCCACGCCGATATAGATCGTGCTTGTGTCTTGCTCCAAGAAGTAATTGCCATCTTCAAACGGATTGACATTGTCGCCCACAGCGCCTAGTGAGCCTGCGCCGCCGTCTTTGTCGATCTGCGCGTAGCCCGCTTGAACGCTAAAGCCGCCCTCAAATGAAGCGTTTGCGTTGATATGCAACACCGTGCCATCTTCATTGGAAAAATCGCTGTCATTTTGCGAGATCGTGTATGCGGCGGAAATGCCGAAGCTGTCGTTTGCAAAGCCGATCTTGCCGCCAAGCCAGTTTGAAATGTCGGGAATGTAGTACAACCATGGCTCTATCGTAACTTCGCCAAATGTGATCGGCACATCAACCACGCCCGCGCCCTTGTTGACATCGGCAAAACCTGCGTCGCCGTCGTAATCGGATTCGGCGTACTTCCATGTATAGCCAACGATCACTTTGATCGCGTCGCTGACGCTCAAAATGCCGACAGCCGCTTCGTGGTAGTCGCTCATCCACTCAAGATTGATCTCTTGACGACCTGCGACTGCCGTGATCACATCGTCGCTGTATGTCAAGTTTGCGGTGTGGAAAACCGCGCTATCGAAGTTGTTGGTCGTGTCGTAACCGTAACCAGCCCACTCTCCCGTGTGTCCTTCGTTGAGTTTGCGATTGACGCGAGCGCCGAGATTAAAGCCCAACCCATCGTATATTTTGCCCGATTCGTAGCCGATCGCTACCGAGAGATTGAGCAGACTGTCGTTCTTGGAGTCGTCGGCATCTTTCACTTTCTTTTGCGTAAAATCGCCATACACGACGCCTTGAAGATCAACTTTTGCGCCGCCCGGTGCGTCCGCCGCGATCAGCGACGAAGCGCCAAAGAGCGCCAAAATAGCCGCTAGACTTAGTTTGCCCATGAACTCTCCTTTGTTATTTTGTAAGCGTGGCATTGTAGCACACTATTTTTAAGAACCATTATCAAATTGCTCAATTTTTGCGCAACGAGAAAGATCGTGCAAAAGCGCGTCAGGCGGCGGTTGCGGTTGCCGTTTCGATCGCCTGCGCCTCTTTGATATCTTCAAGCTGCTCAAACTTCTTGGACAAGTACAGCAGTTGAGCGCACTCTACGAGCGACTTGGAGGCATTGACAACGGCGCGATTCATCGAGATAAATGTGGGCGAAGTCTGCTGCGCAATGTCGCCGTTTTTGATCGCCTTGGTCAAGGTGTTGAGCGTGTTTTTGTCCTCCTCCTGAATCTCGCCCAAAATCTCTTGTAGGTTGCCGTAAAGCGTCTCTTCGGTGTGTTCGTGATCGGGCTGCATTGCCATATACAGATAGCTGCACAGCCGCGCAACGCGCATTCTCATCTGATTGTAGTGATCGAGCATAAAGTCATCGCCGCTAACGGCAAATTCGTCCAAGTTTCGCTTAATGTCTTTGAATAGTTTCGCCGCGTATGTCGCCTCACGAGCCGCAGCCAGCGCACGATTGAGAACCGTTTCGTCCTGCGGCGATCGTTCGCCGATCTTGGTTGAATACTCCAGTATCGCCGCTTCAAGTTTTCTGAGCTGTTCGTACTGCTCTTCGGTGTTAAAGTCGATCACGCTTGAGTGCGAGTAGATGATCGCCGTGATCTTGCGCTTTCGCAGGAAAATATCGTGCGGCGGGACATTGCACATCTGAAGCGAGAAGCTCATCGACATCTCAAGAAGATGGCTTGATTCGTTTTTGAGCGCTTCAACGCCCACATCTGCCATCTGCGGACTAACCGAGTCGATATGCCGCGTGATCTTCACCTCGTGTTTGACAAACCGTTTTGCAAGAAAGTTTGTCGTCTGCGGCACGAGCGATCCAAAGAGTATGAGACCGATCAGGTTAAAGATGGTGTGAAAAACGGTCAGCGCCAGCACGGGATCGTCCGCCAGCCCCATTGTGTTTAAGACAAGAAAGTTTGTGGGTTTTAGGATCACCAGCATAATCGCCGCCGATCCGAAGTTGAAGATCACATGCGCTGTGGCAATACGCTTGCTGTCCGGCGAACCAAAGAGCGCCAAGATGACGATCGTGATTGTCGTACCCATATTTGCGCCGATAACCATTGCGGTTGCGATCTCAAAGCTCACAACTCCCGAACTCACCGCCGCAAGAAAGATCGCCATACTCGCCGCGCTGGAGTTGAGGATCGCCGTCAGCAAAAATCCCATACCCACATAGGCAAAAACGCCGTAGTTGTAGTGGCTGCTGAGATCGACTGTGTTTGCGAGATTGTCCATACTCTCTTTGAGCAGATCAAGCCCGTAAAAGAGCAGTCCAAAGCCCATCATCAGCGAAAAAAACGAGTGCGCTTTGCGGTTTGAACCTGTGAGCAAGAGCGCTAGTCCAGCGATCCCGATCATCGGCATTGCAAAGCTGGCAACGCTGATTTTGAAGCCCAGCAGCGTTACGAGCCAGCTTGTGCCAACCGAACCGAAGTTTGCGCCAAAAAGCACGCCGATTCCGCTTAAAAGCTCCATCATTCCTGCGCCGACAAACGCAAGCACCATCAGGCTTACGAGCGTACTACTCTGCAAAACCGCCGCCGAGATCACGCCCGTAGCAAGCGCTTTTGGGGTTGTGCCCGTCGCCTTTTTGAGCAGCATTTTGAAATGCACACCTGCGGCGGATTTGATCGCGCCTTCGATCTGCGACATTCCGAAAAGAAACATACCAAGTCCCGCTAGTGCGAGCGACCAATTTACCGTTTGCGCCGTTTCCAAAAACTATCCTATATATTTGTGGGCTAGAATGTTATCTAAACTTACCGTCAAACTTAAAGGCTTAGCTGTGGCACACCACATTCAACCGTCCCATTTCATCAACCGCGAGCTTTCGTGGCTTCGTTTTAACACCCGCGTTTTGGAGGAGGCAAGCAATCCGCGCAATCCGCCGCTTGAGCAGTTAAAGTATCTGGCTATTTACGGCACAAACCTTGACGAGTTTTATATGATCCGCGTTGCGGGGCTAAAAGAGATGGAAAAAGCCCGCGTCAGTCCCGGCAGCCCCGATGGTTTAAGCGCGTACGAACAGCTTACGATCATTCGTGATTATGTCTCAAAAGAGATGCCCGCAATGGAAAAACGGGTACTGGAGCTTTTTGGCGTGCTGGAAAAACACGGCATTCACATTCGCCGCTACGATGAACTCAACACGCAGCAAAAACGGAAGGCAAACAGCTACTTTACAAGCCACCTTTACCCTGTGATTATCCCGATCGCAGTCGATGCGACGCACCCGTTTCCGCACCTCAATAACCTCAGTTTTGCAATGGTTGCCAAACTCGTCGATCCCGAAAGCGATCAGGCGCGTTTTGGGCTTGTGCGGCTGCCGCGCGTGCTGCCCCGTTTTGTCGAGATCGACCACGCCACATTTACGCCGATCGAATCGATCGTCTATCACCACATTGGCGATATGTTTCCGGGTTTTACGCCCGTAAGCCACGCGCCGTTTCGCGTAACGCGCAACGCCGATATGTCGATCGAAGAGGAGGAGGCGGACGACTTTCTTGATGTACTAGAGGAGGGGCTGCGGCTAAGGCGCAAAGGCGAGATCGTGCGTCTTGAGATCGCCGAAAACTCCGCGCCCGAACTGCTGCAATTTCTCACTTCGCACCTCAAAGTCAGTCCCAGCGATATTTACGAACGATCGACGCCGCTCAATCTCGGCGCGTACTGGCAACTGATCGGCAACAAACGATTCACGCACCTGCTACCCAAAAACCAACCTGCTAGGACGCTTGCGCCGTTTGATACCAAAGAGCCGATCGCGAGTGTGATCGACAAGCAAGACGCGCTGCTGCTGCTGCCATTTGAGAGCTTCAACCCCGTCGAACGGTTTATCCAAGAGGCGGCGAGCGATCCCAATGTCCTTTCGATCCGAATGACGCTCTACCGCGTTGGCAGCAACTCTCCGATCGTCAAGGCGCTGATCGAGGCGGCGGAGGACGGCAAGATGGTTACGGCGGTTGTGTCCTTCGCCTTCGCGGTGAAGATTGCCGACGATCTCCTCCAAAACGCTCTGCGCGTCATAGCCGTTTTTCTCGTCGCCGCGTAGTCGATAGATGCCGTCAGCGGCAAGCTCGCGCGCCTGTTTCGTATCGTTAAATTGCAGCCGCAACACGAGTAGCAGCAGCCGAGCGATCTCCGCGTCATACACGGGCGTCATCAGTTCGATCCTGCGCGTCAGGTTGCGCGGCATCCA
>BNUO01000053.1 GCA_025997415.1 Campylobacterota bacterium | reverse complement strand
TGGAAAACGCAAACTCTGCGTAGAGCGGATTGGTTTTGGTGATTGTCGTTAGCAGCGTTCCTGCGGTGATCAGATTGCCCGTGTTCTGCTCTTTTTGTCCCGCAAAACCTTCGATCGGCGCAACAACGCTTGTGTAGTCAAGATCGAGCGTTGCGTTGGCAAGCGCTGCTTTTGTACTCTCGTATGCCGCCAGCGTCGTGTCGCGATCTTTTTCGCTAATCGCCTTGATCGCAAAGAGTTTTTCCGTTCGGCGGTATTCGCGCTCGGCTTGGTTAAACGCCGCTTGCGCAACCGCTTTTGCCGCGCGGTATTTCGCAGGGTCGATCATAAACAGCAGCGCACCCTGCGCAACCTGACTGCCCTCGTTGTACTCGCGGCTCACCAGCGTTCCGCCGACTTTTGCGCGTACCTCCACAAAACCAGAACTAATCAGCTTTGCGGGATACTCAAGCGTGATCGGCAGATCGCCTTGACGCGCTTCAAAGACGCGCACGGGCATGGCTTGAGGCGCAGCCGCCGCAGCGTTTTGGGTTGGCTTTTCGTTACAACCTACAAGCAGCAATAATCCAGCCGCTACCGTTGGAAGAAGGTATCTTTTCATGGCGTTCTTTCCTTATCTGTCGTTGGTTAAGTGTAATTGCAATTACACTTAATTGCGAAACGGCGATTGTACCGTTATGAACCTTTATTGTCAATAGCAATCGCTCGCAGGAAAAACTCCGTCGCCTCGCAAACGATAGCCTTTCTCTCGTCCAATGAGATGATCGGTTTTTCGCCGCTGATTAGGAAAATGAAGTGGCGCGGCTCTTTGACCAGCCAAAAAAACCGCCCTGCCGCCAGAAATGGATCGCAGGGGCGAAAGATCCCCATCTCCTGCTTTTCGGCGATAAAATCTCGCAAAATCTTGATCGGACTGCCATAACCGTGTTCAAAAAAGATCCGCGACAATTTGCCGTTGTCCTTGTGTCCTTCGCCGACCATTAGGCGAATAGCCATAGCCGACTCCTCTGTGAGCGTCAGATCGAGGATCATCAGCCCAAAACGGTGCAGACTCTCTTCGATACTCTCGTTTTTGAGCAGCTTGGCAAGCGTTCCAAACCTCTCGTAAGTCGCGCTACTTTTGGCTTGGAGCACAACGGCAAAAAGCGCGTCTTTGCTGCCAAAATACTTGTAGATCGTAGCGAGCGATCCGCCCGCCTCACGCGCGATTTCACTCATGCTCGTATCGGCAAAACCCTTGCGCAAAAAGAGCGAAAACGCCACATCAATAAAGCGATCACGATTGGCTGATACAGTTCGATCCCGTTTCACGGCAACTCCCAAGCGTTGGCTACTTGACCTCTGGCGCAGCGCCGCCTTTGCCCTCAAGCGCAGCAACAGCATCGAGAGGAATAGAGGGTGGAAGCAGCGATTCTCCGTCTGGTCTGGTGGGTGGTGTGCTTCCTACGCCTACGCCCCCGTACGATTCGTCGCCTTCGCCGCCAATGCGCTTTCCGCTTAGATAATCATCGCTATTTTCCGATCCGCCGCCACAACCTGCGATCGCAAGCGCAAACGATAACGCTATGGAGATTAGATAAACCTTTTTCATATCAAATCCTTTTTTTGTCATGTTGAGGAATGAAACGCCACTCCCTGTCATTCTGAAGGAGCGGAGCGACTGAAGAATCTAAAAACAAATACAGAGATGTTTCGCATACGCCTTTGGCGCACGCGACCATTCTTTCTTGCGCGGGCAAGAAAGAAGGCAAAGAAACCGCCACGCGGTTGCACTGTATGCTTCGCATATACCCTTGCATTTTGCTTTGTCTTCGGGACGCTTCGACTTTGGGGATCTCGCGTCTTATCCTTGACAAAGCAAAATGCTTCGGCAGTGCAAAGCGTGGGAATAGGGATTCTTCGCTTCGCTCAGAATGACATTCGTGCGCGAATCGCTTTTTGCCGTTGATCGCGCAGGGATTTTGTGCGGGGGCAAGGAAGCTGAACGAGGCGCGACGGGAGCATACATCTGGGTATGTAACCAAGCGCCGAATGAAGCTGACACAGTACCCGCGCAAAAGACCAAGTGAGGACGGCGAAAAGGCAAGATTCATAATGACAGGCAGGGCATTACTTCGTCTTGGCATTGATCCACACTCCATCGGTCTTGCTAACACCCGTCAGCAAACCCACACCTTTGGGAGCTTGCGTTTCGCCTGCAATGTATATCTGCCAGCCGCCGCCCTTGTGCGTCCATATGCTCAGCGGTTCAAGCCCCAGCGTACCCATATAGCTAGTGATCTGCGCAACCGTTTGATCGGCATTAAACCCAACAAGATTCCAACCCGCTTGGATCAGAGGATTGTCATTGACCAATGGATCGCTATTGGCATAGTATGGAAGTTGAAAAGCTGCGCCGCTGTATATCCAAAACCCCTCTTCGCTGCTAAGCTCGGTTAGTCGCTTGAGATAGGGTTTATCGTACGCTCCAGTCGTTGCGTCAAAGTGATACCAAATGTCGTTTGCGTTGTATCCAGCGGTTAGCGTGGTAAAGCCCTCATATGCGCGGAATGTGTATATCTCTTCGATCGCCGTCTTGTGCGTCATCAGCCATAGATCGAGATTCGATAGCGCCCCCTTTGCGGGAAGCGAGACAAGATTCCAGCCTTTTGACAATGCAAGAGGCGTTGCCGAAGCGCCGCCGCCGAAGTCAAATCTAAGTTCCAATGTACCCGATGACGAATATGTAGGATTCGAGAGGTTAAAATCGATCGCCTGCGACTTGTTGAGAGTGCCCGAACCTCCAATAATGTTTCCGACTCCATCGTCATAGCCGTTTGCATATAGCGGATTTTTTGCGATCGTACCATCATAGTTGCGCGGATAGACCTTGAAGCGGTAGGTGTTGTTTGGGTCATTTCTAACATACATCTGTACGCCGTCGCTGAAGAAGTCCTGCGCTATTGCCTCTTTTGCCATTGCGTAGCCATCGTTTCTCTCTGCGACAACGATAGCTCTGTTGAAAGTTGCATTATCTAAGCGGAAAAAAACAGGTACAGTTACGGATATGTTTATCGTGTCCATATTGGCACCACCTGTTGCAGGCGGCAACCTCTCTGCTTCATCGTATCGTTCTGTTGTGCCCGTTGCAGTATTGACATAGCCAACATCAGCATAGTAAGTCGTGAAACTGTCAGATGCGCCCGTCTGCTCATAACCAACTACCCACTTCTCGCCGCTGGGAACGCTCGGCACGACAATCGCGTAGGTACAAGTGCCGGCACAAGTCGCGTCTTCGGTTTTATCGACCTCTACTCGTCTTGAAAAGAGATTGAACTCCCCGTATTTCGCCTCTTTTGCAAACAGTTTAATTTGTCCGCCTAAAGCGGTGGGATATATGATCAAGCCACTAATCGTATTGCCCAGCGGCGGTTTCATATTTCCCGTTATCGTGGTGATATTTGTGGGACGCTTTGCGGCATCGTCTCTGTATGGCGAGATCGTAGAATTAGCCGTCAAATAACCTGTCTGATAGATCCTCGCAGCTCCATAATCGCCGCCAATAACCGAATAGCCAACGATCAAATTACCAACGGGGGAGGGGAGGGAGGTATCGACAAAAATATAAGCCGTTCCAGATTCGCCTCTGCCAAGCGTTAACGGTTTTAGGTGCGGATAGTCGCTTGAATAGTAGTTGAAATGATTGTCGATCGCAAACGCTTTAATTGTCAAGCGATCGCTGAAACCACTATCTGCATTAGCAAGATCGATCTCCGCTTTGATATATTTGCGAGGAAGGGCAAGTTTTGTGTAGTTCCCGAACACATTTTGATCTTGGTAGAAGTAGTCGCCTGTGTTTGTGCTGTTGTAAGTTTCTGCGCTGTTGCCGCTGAAGACTGTCCCGCTCCATTCGCTATCGTCGATCGCCGCGCTGCATTCGCCCGAAATGGCGCTGCTGCCTCTGTCAATATCATATAGGTAATCCGTACAGATAAAGATCGCGCCGCCGTAACCTCTGCCCTTATGTGTGCCACCACCTACAACGCCATTTTCACCACCATCGGCATAGTTGTTGAAAAAGGTTACATTTTTGAGTTTTAGCACACCTTTTTTCATAAAGATCGCGCCGCCCATACCTGCGCCGCCCGCGCCATAAGCCTGACCCCTAGTGTCTCCGCCGCCAAAACCTTCAACGCCAGAAGAGGAACTCCCACCGATTCCTCCGCCAAAACCAGCATACTCACTGGCGGGTATGAAGTCTCCGCCTGAGCCTCCGCCAAATTGCCCAACAGTACCTGAATTGCCGCCCGCGCCAAAACTACCATAGCCTGCGCCTCCCGTTCCGGCAGTAGCGTCGCCAGCCATACCGCCGCCGCCGCCAATAGCTAGACCGCTAGGCGCACTACCGCCGTTGCCGCCCGTTGCCGTGTTGCTGGTAAAGATTACATTTTCAAGCGTTACATTGCCTTCGGCAAAGATCGATCCGCCCGCGCCAAGCCCGCCGCTGCCAGCTTCTGGCCCGTCTGCGCCATCGCCGCCTTTGATATTTCCGTCCGAGAGTCTGATATTTTTGAGAGTAAGCGTTGCGTTGGACTCAACATAGAAATGGCGCAGATTTTCACCTGCGTAAATCGTAATTTTGTTGCCGCCGCCATCGATCGTTATATCCCAATCGATATATGCAACGGAGCGATATTCGGGGTTTCGCGCACCAGCGTCATATGAAAATAAGAGATCCACGCTTACATTGATCGTGTCGTAACTGGCATTATTGACGCAGTTTCTAAAAGCCGCCACATTGTTTGCGGTGCAAGAGAGGGCATTTGCATTGGTTAAACCAGCAAGCAGCAGTACAGTTGCGGCAATCGCTTTGAGATTCTTCGCTGCGAGATTCTTCGCTTCGCTCAGAATGACAGAGGGGGCGCTCAGAATGACAGGTTGTATGTCATTCTGAAGGAGCGGAGCGACTGAAGAATCTGTGTTTGTCTTGAGATTCTTCGCTTCGCTCAGAATGACAGGGAAGGTGTTTATAACAAGCATACTAACTCCTCTTTCATGTGAGGTGAAAAGAGCCATTGTATCGCAAATTGGGAGAAATGCATAAAAAATCTAAAATCTACAAAATCAACCCGCACACTCAAGTTAAAGCCTTCATTTGGTACTATCCGCGCAATTTTTTTGCACTAAAGGAGCGGTATGAAAACGGTTACTGTGCGGATTCCGGCGGCGTTGCGAAACTTCACCGGACGAAAGAGCGAGGTGATCGCAAAGGGCGAGACGGTCTTAGCCGTGTTGCGCGACTTGACAGAGAGCAACCCTGCGATCCAGCCACATATTTTTGACGAAGCGGGCGAGGTGAGATCGTTTATCACCCTGTTTTTGGGCGAAACCGATGTCAGGCAGCTTCAGGGCAACGACACGCCGCTGACCGACGGCGCAACGCTGACGCTCGTACCGGCAATCGCAGGCGGATCGTACTAATGGTTAAGTCGATTCTGCACGAAAAAGAGCTTGAAAACCTAAGCAACGAGGAGATCTCTCGTTACAGCCGCCATCTGCTGCTAGAGGAGGTTTCGCTGGAGGGTCAAAAACGGCTCAAATCCGCAAAAGTTCTGATCATCGGTACGGGCGGTCTTGGTGCGCCGCTTGCGCTCTACCTCGCTGCGGCGGGCGTTGGGACGATCGGGCTTGTCGATTTTGACGATGTGGAAGCCTCCAATCTGCAACGGCAGATCATTCACTCCACGCGCGATATTGATCGCCCCAAAGTCGCCTCTGCAAGAGATCGCATAGGATCGCTAAATCCGCTGGTCAAGGTCGTGCTGCACCGTACGCTTCTAAACGCCGGGAACGCTATGGAGATCATCAAGGATTACGACATTGTCGCGGACGGCACGGACAACTTTATGACCCGCTACTTGGTCAATGACGCTTGCGTACTTTTGGGCAAGCCAAATGTGTATGGATCGGTCTTTCAGTTTGAGGGGCAAGCATCGGTTTTTTACGCCAAAGAGGGTCCGTGCTATCGCTGCCTCTATCCAACGCCGCCGCCTGCGGGACTAGTGCCTTCGTGCGGCGAAGCGGGCGTTTTGGGCGTGTTGCCGGGCGTGATCGGCTGCTTGCAGGCAACCGAAGTGATCAAGCTTATCTTGGGTTCTGAAGCGGGCGCGGCGAACGAAGCCGAGAGCCTTGTGGGACGGCTGCTGCTCGTTGATGCGTGGAAGATGCGCTTTCGTGAGTTCAAGATCAGCAAAAATCCCAAATGCCCCATCTGCGGCGAACACCCGACAATCACCGCGCCGATCGACTACGAACAGTTTTGCGGGCTGAAAAAACCTCGCGCTTCGATCGAGTCGATCTCGCCGCTTGAACTCAAAGCGAGATTGGACGCGGGCGATCGACTTGCGCTGATCGATGTACGAGATTCGCACGAACTTCAGATCGCAAAACTAAACGGCGCAAAGCATATTCCAACCTTTGACATTCACAACAGAATGCAGGAGCTTGATCGCGGCGTTGAAACCGTAGTCATTTGCAAGGTTGGCGAACGAAGCCTTTCGGCGATCGAAACGCTGATCGAAGCGGGCTACGAAGGCAAGCTGCTAAATCTGGCGGGCGGCATAAGGGCGTGGGCAAAAGAGGTTGATCCCACAATGGCGATCTATTAGATTTGACTTAAACCAAAGGAGACACAATGGACAAGACGCACACACATAACGCCTTGGGACGCGATGGAGCTTCCCAACTATCTGACATCGTCAAAACACGACCGCAGTTTGGGGCGCTCACGCCGCGCTGGGTTACAAAAGTACTGGAGTTCAAAGGGCTGGAAACGGGCATTTACCGCGTCAATCGCGTGGTAGAGGGCGACACGCCGCTAGACGCGCTCTGCTCGCAAGATCTCAAGAAAACGACGATCCCGCAAGGTTATATCGAGTACGAAACCAAGCCGCGCGAGTATCGGCTCAACTCTATTAGCGCGATCATCAATGTCGATACGCGCATTGCCGACCTCTACGGCAAACCGTACGATCAGAGCGAAGAGCAGCTTGCGCTTGCGATCGAAAGCGTCAAAGAGCGACAGGAGAGTCAGATTATCAACAACGACGAGTACGGGCTTTTGCACAATGTGGAAGCCTCGCAGCGGATCGAAGCTCGTTATGGCAGACCGATGCCCGACGACTTGGACGAACTGCTAACGAAGGTCTGGAAAGACCCCAGCTTCTTTTTAGCGCACCCAAGGGCGATCGCGGCGTTTGAACGGGAGTGCACGCGGCGCGGCGTTCCGCCTGTAACGGTCAATATCGCGGGCGGTACATTTATCTCGTGGCGCGGCGTTCCGCTGATCCCAACCGACAAACTCTTTGTCGATGGCGTGAAAAATCCGAAATCCAAAGCGGGCAAAACATCGATCCTGCTCGTTCGCACAGGCGAAAGCAAACGCGGCGTTGTGGGACTCTACCAAGCGGGGCTGCCAAACGAAAAATCGCGCGGACTTAGCGTTCGTTTTCGAGGAATCGACGATCGCGGGATCGCCTCGTACCTGCTTTCGCTCTACTGCTCAACGGCGGTTTTAGCGCCTGACGCTCTTGCATCGCTTGATAATGTCGAAGTAGGGGAATACTATGACTACCGTGTCCAGTCCGTATGATTCGAGCGTAGCACAGTACGGTTTGCCGTCGGAAGATCGACTGACAGAACTGGCGCAGAGCTTCTTTCCCGAACTCTACGGCAGATCGGTAACGCCGCTTGAGAGCAGCGCGGGATACTCGCCAAAGCTCGCGCAAGTGGGCGATCCGATTGGCGAAAGCCGCACGATCGTTGCAAGCCGTCAAACTGCGCCGCAAACCGCAACGGGCGTTAGCGTAGGCGCTCGCTCGCTTGATTCGATCCGCGCGGATTTTCCGATCCTAAGCGAGACGATCAACGGCTATCCGCTCGTCTGGCTTGACAACGCCGCGACAACGCAACGCCCAACGGCGGTAACGGAGCGCGTCAAGTACTACTACGAGCACGAAAACTCAAATGTTCATCGCGGAGCGCACACGCTTGCGGCGCGATCGACGGACGCTTACGAGGACGCGCGAAAAAAAGTCGCTGGTTTTATCGGTGCGCCAAGCACGAAAAACATCGTCTTTACGCGCGGCACGACCGAAGCGATCAACCTTGCGGCGCAGGCGATCGCAAAGCCGCATTTGAAGGCGGGAGACGAGATCATCTTGACGCTTCTGGAGCACCACGCCAATATCGTTCCTTGGCAGATGATCGCTCAAGAGCTGGGGCTGATCTTGCGCGTTGCGCCGATCGACTCTACGGGGCAGATTATCATCAGCGAGTATGAACGGCTATTTACGCCGCGCACTCGTTTTGTCGCTACGGCTCATGTGGCAAACGCGCTCGGCACGATCGCGCCCGTTGCGGAGATGGCGCGGATCGCACACGCTCACGGCGCAAAGATTCTCGTTGATGGCGCGCAGTCGGTTTCGCATATGCCCGTGAATGTACAGGAGCTGGGCGCGGATATCTTTGTCTTTAGCGGACACAAGGTTTTTGCGCCATTTGGGATCGGTGCGCTCTACGGAACGGACGAGATTTTGGAAGCGGCTGCGCCCTATCAAGGCGGCGGCAATATGATCGCCGATGTTTCGTTTGAAAAGACTATCTACCAAAAAGCGCCCGCGAAGTTTGAGGCTGGCACGGGGAGCATTGCCGACGCGGTGGGTCTGGGTGCGGCGATTGACTATGTAAGCGCGATCGGTATGGCAAATATCGCTTCGTGGGAGCACTCGCTGCTTGACTACGCCACCCGCGAACTTTCGCAAATTCGCGGTCTGCACCTAATCGGCACGGCGGCGGCGAAGGCAAGCGTACTCTCGTTTGTGCTAGACGGGCATGAGACTGTTGCGGTTGGCGAACGGCTAAACGACTACGGCATTGCGGTTCGCGCGGGACACCACTGCGCTCAACCGGTATTGCGATCGTTTGGTCTGGAGGGCACGGTTCGTCCCTCACTTGCGTTTTACAACACGATCGATGAGGTCGATCGCCTCGTCAAAATCCTCCGCAGCTTCTAACCGTTTCACATTGCACTCCCGCGAAAGCGGGACTCCACCTCTGTCATTGCGGACATGATCCGCAATCTCTGTCATTCTGAAGGAGCGCGGAGCAGTAGCTTCCGCAGGAAGCGTTACTGCGGAGAGCGACTGAAGAATCTAAAAACAAATACAGAGATCTTTCGCATACGCCTTTGGCGCACGCGACCATTCTTTCTTGCACGGGCAAGAAAGAAGGCAAAGAAACCGCCACGCGGTTGCACTGTATGCTTCGCATATACCCTTGCATTTTGCTTTGTCTGCGGGACGCTTCGACTTTGGGGATCTCGCGTCTTATCCTTGACAAAGCAAAATGCTTCGGCAGTGCAAAGCGTGGAAATAGGGATTCTTCGCTTCGCTCAGAATGACAATGCAACCTCTTGTCATACTGAGCGTTAGCGAAGTATCTGTGTTAGTCTTGAGATTCTTCAGTCGCTTTGCTCCTTCAGAATGACAGAGTGCGTTGCCGCGCTGCTGACAAAAGATTAAGAGGTTTTTCAAGGATTGTCGATCTCTTTTAATAACCTATGCAAAAACGCATTTGCCGGTTCGTCGGTTTTCCCGTCAATGCGCACTATGTATGGTTTGCCGCTGATCGACGACCCTGACGCAGCGCGATCGATAAACTGCTCGGCTGTGCTTAGGCGTTTGCCTGCGTTACTCAGCTTTAACCGCAAGTGCGACTCGGCTTCCTGTGCGCTGTGCTCCGCGCCGTTTCGTATAAAAATCAGCTCAGTCTGTTTGCCTAGCTCCGTAAGTAGCGCATTTACCCGCGCCTCCTCATCGGCGCTCAACGCCCACAAATTAGCCGCGAAGCAGAAAAACAACACACAAAAGCGATAAAATCCAACCACAAAACCTCCTCGATCAACCAACGCATTGTAGCTATCTCTCCAGCAAGTTTGTAACCCGCAATGACATTCGTACGCGAATTGCTTTTTGCCGCTGATCGCGAAGGGATTTTGTGCAAGTTCTAGGAAGGCGAAAGAGCGGCTAGGCAGCATACTAAAGGGTATGTAACGACGCCGCGAATGAGCCTGACAACGAAATTGCGGAAAAGAGCAAGCGAGCAACGGCAAAAAGGCTTAGATCAGCCGCCCGTGCAAAACTATATCTCCATCTTTGCGATAAAGTCGTCATAGGCAGCTTGCGCTTTAACCCTGTCTGCGTTTAGCGTGTCGAGGGTTTTACTGAGCGAGCCGATCTCCTCCTCCAGCGCGGCAAGTTCGCCGATGTAGGTTTTGCTTAACGCCGATTCATTGCCCAGCGCCATAATGTTCTGCCGCACGCGATCTTCGTTTGCGCTCTTGCGGCTGATCGTCTGCTCTGTTTGTTTGATCAGCGTTTCGATCGCCGTTAGCGCGTTTGAGAGCTTTTCCGCCCGTTTGAACGAGTCGCGCACCTCTTTTGGATACGACTCGCTGCTTGCATAGATCGCCAGCGACTTAAATGGCACACCCGTGATCGCAACCGTGCTGCTCTGTCGCGCCTCTTCAATGACGACAAACTTCGCCGTACCCCCCGCCGCGATCTGCGTCTCAAATCGGTAGAGCGAATCGGTTTTTTCGGGCGTTTTGGCGGGTTCGATTAACTTAGCATTCTGCAAAAACGGGTGTTCAATAACGATAGTTTTTGCCTCGTTCGCGCTATTTTTGAGGTTATATGATTTGGTATAGACGATTTTTGATTCGATCGCCATCACTCCTTTATGTACCTTGACTTTATCGATGTGATTGGCGTTGGTTTGTGTTGCTGAGGCGATCACCGAAAGATCATCGCCGTATGAGATTAGCCGTTTTTCGCCCAGCGGCAGGAACTCCAAAAGCGCGTCGCCCGCGTAGATCCCGCCATCGTACAAACTCACGCTGCCAGCGGGCAGTTTCATTCCCGTGCTGTTGGTCAGCTCCACGCCCAGCGCGGGATTTGGCGTGCGATTTGCCACTCGCGCCGCCGAGAGAATTGACAGTTTTCGCGCCTCGATCGCGCCGCTTACAAGTGGAATCATCGCGCTCTGCCGCGCCGCAAGCGTGATCTTGTCTTTGAGCGTAAAGGCAAACTGCTCACCCGCCGCGCTTGCACTCGCCGTTTGATAGTTTGACGCGATCGGCGCAGGTACTGCGTGACTAGCATACACATCGTCCGCCATTTCAGCCGCCTCAAACGCCTTCGCCCTCATCATCATCGGCTTTGCGCTCTCGTTTTCCGCAAAACCGCTTGCAAAACTCTCCGCCTTTGCCGTGCCAGCGATCGAAAGCGGCAGCAGCTCGCGATCGACAAAATGCGCCGCGTAGTAGGGCTGGCGAAAGGAAACCGGACGACCGACAATGAGCGAAAGTTCGACGCTTTTCCAGTCGCTCTCGCTCGTGTTATCCACGATCGCCCACCCTTGCAAAAACGGCTTTTTCGCGGCGAGATCGAGGCGGTAATTTGCCTTCCACACAGGTTGCGCGATCACATAACCAAGCCGCGCCGTCCGCGTTTTGGCAGCGTCAATATAGACGCTTAGATCGCGGCGATTTGCGCCGTGCGAGGAGAGGATAAACGCCAGCGCGTTGGCAAGCTCATCGCCGATCGCCTTGTCGGTAAAATGGTACGAGGCGATCGCGGCGATCGGAATGCTAATGAGCTTTGAGTCCGAAAAGAGCGTGAGAAAACTCTCGGTAATCGCCGCGCCCTCTTTGGCGCTCTGGCGTTTTTCAACGCCCACGATCTTGCCTACGATCTTGGTGTGGGTTGCGATCTCCACCTCAGCGCCGCGCAGCGAGACCAAAATCTGCTCCGTGCTTGGGTTGCCCGACAGGTTGATCTTGATATTTTCGAGCGTTTTTGCGAGCGTCTCTTCGGAAGGGTAATCGACCAGCACCGATCCCGCCGCCTCGTCGTAGAGCGTCAGGGATTTGAGTACATCGTCCATCGCGTCCTTGTGAAACGGCAGAGTTAGCTTGACCGATCCATCAAGCGTCCCCTCCTGCACAAAATATCCAACGCCCGATGAAAACAGCGCGATCTTGGTGATCGGCAGCTCGGAGTTTTTATAATTTGCGGCGGCAAGCGGCAGGGCGAAAGCAAAGACGAAAGCAAGAACGAAAGCAAGAACGAAAGCAAATAGTTTCAGACTGTACATAGGCGCTCCTTTTTGGCGGATTATACGGCAATGCCGCACAAATCGCCGCTTTGCTAACATTACACATTTTACAAAGGCTCAGAATGGTTCGTATTTTCGTCTGCCTAATTTTGATTGAAGGGTTTTTAATGGCTGCTACTTTGACTCATCTGCCGCGCGAGGGCGGAGAAACTGCGCTGATTATCGAAGAGGATCACGCGCTTCCGATCGTCTCAATGCAGCTTGTATTTTTGGGCAGCGGCTCTGTGGCTAACGGCAAGAGCGCGGGGCTTGCTTCGCTTGCCTCCGATCTGCTCAACGAAGGGACGAAAAAGCTAGGCAGCGTAGGGTTTGCAAGGGCGCTGGAGGAGCGGGCGATCCACATCAATGTCAATGCTTCGCGCGAGATTTTGGTCATCGAACTTAGCGCACTCTCCGAGCAGTTTGACGCTGGGCTTGATCTGCTGATACAGCTTCTCAAAGACCCCAATCTCACCGAATCAACGGTTGTGAAGATCAAAAAGCGGGCGATTAGCGAACTAAGCCGCAAAGAGAGCGACTTTGACTATGTGGCAAATGTGGGCTTGCAGGCGCTTTTGTACAAGGGCACGATCTTGGAGCAGCCCACCGATGGCACGATCAAGAGCATTGGCAAGATCACGCTAAAAGCGATCGACAGCTATCTCAAAACCGCGCTTGTCAGCGATCGCGCCGTACTACTTTTTGGCGGCGATCTGGGCGAAAAAGAGGCACGCGAACGAGGCGCAAAACTCCTTGCCGTACTGCCAAAAGGCGCGGCGGCTAATCTCCATAAGATCGCGGCGGCGACAGTGGGCAAAAGCGAAATCGTCAAGAAAGAGACGCAGCAGGCTTACATCTATTTTGGCAGTCCGTTTGACCTTGACTTAGCCAGCGAGGAGTCGTACAAGGCGACTGTTACATCGTTTATCTTGGGCGGCGGCGGGTTTGGATCGCGCATTATGGAGGAGATTCGCGTCAAGCGCGGGCTTGCCTACTCCGCTTCGGGGCAGATCTCGCTGGGTATGAGTACAAGCGCGTTTCGCGGACATTTGCAGACAAAACTTGAAAGCGCGGACGAGGCGCAAAAACTGGTGCGAAGCGTGATCGCCGATCTGGTTAGCGGCGGCGCAAACGCCAAAGAGCTTGAGGAGGCAAAACGGTTTTTGCTGGGCAGCGAGCCGCTTCGCAACGAGACGATGAACCAACGCCTCTCGCGCACATTTAGCGACTTTTATCGCGGCAAACCCTACGCTGCCTAGCTTTTTCGTCCCTTCGTTGAGCAGATCGGAGGCCAGCGACGCAAGCCCCCGACCGGAAGAGCCCCGCGTAGGCAAACAGCGCGTCAGCCCGTGTCGACCCCCGCCCTCCCC
>BNUO01000052.1 GCA_025997415.1 Campylobacterota bacterium | reverse complement strand
AGTCGGCTTTGGCAAACGGTGAAACAGCCGAAGCAAAAGTTGTTGACGGCGCAAATGCGTCCAAAGTCGATACCGCTCACCGAAGCACGGTTTGGCATACGATCAACGAGGCGGCGCTGGCTATCTACGATCGTGCGCTGCACCGCGCAAAACCTGCGATCGAACGGTTTTTTGGCAGAGCGCTGCTGGAGGCGACAAAGCCGCAAGTGCTGGGTTATAGGGTAGGTGATTTCTACGATTCGCACGCCGATAACTGCGCCAAAGTCGTAGGCGCGGACGGTCGCGTTGCGGAGTGGAAACTCGTTAAGCCCGCGCGGGTCATCACAACGGTTTTGTTTCTAAACGACAACTTTAAGGGCGGGAAACTGAACTTTGACTATCTGTTTGAAACTAACGGGAGTTTAGCTACACTTGCGCCCGTTGCGGGGTTGCTGGTTGCTTTTCCATCAAATCCCATTTTCGCGCACTCTGTCGATCGCGTTACAGAGGGCTATCGCCTCTCGATCGCGCAGTGGCACAACGCAATGAGTTAGGCGGACAAACGAATGGAACGCACGATGCAAAAAACGAGTTTCGCGCTTTTATCTCTCGTAACGCTGTTGCTTGGTTGCTTTGGCGGTGGAGCGGATCGGGACTACGAAGATGCCATGAAGCTGTACAACGCAGGCGACTATGTCAATGCGATGCCCATAATGACAAAAAGCGCACAAAATGGAAACATTGACGCGCAGTTTTATCTGGGCGTGATGTACAGCTACACTACGGGTGAGATGCAAGATCTGACGATGGCGCTTCATTGGTTTTCAGAGGCTGCCAACGCGGGACATATTCACGCGGCAAACAATCTGGGTATCGCCTACTACAACGGCTATGGAGTGGTGCGCGATTATAAAGCTGCGTTTCGATGGTTTCACATTGCGGCAAAAGGCGGCAACGCAGAGGCGCAGTCCTATGTGGCGAAGATGTATCGTGAAGGGCAGGGTATGGAAGCGCCAAATGCCGTTCAAGCCGACTACTGGCTCAAGAAATCCGCCTCAACGGGCAATTAAACATATTTTAGGAGGAAAAGATGCCGCTACTAGATAGTTTCAAAGTCGATCACACCAAGATGATCGCCCCCGCCGTTCGCAAGGCAAAGACGATGATCACGCCTAAAGGCGATACGATCACCGTTTTTGATCTGCGCTATTGCGTGCCAAATCAAAAGAAGATCGGCGGCAAGTCGATCCACACGCTCGAACACCTATTCGCGGGCTTTATGCGCGATCATCTCAAAGGTTTTGAGGTGATCGACATCTCTCCAATGGGTTGTCGAACAGGCTTTTATATGAGCGTTATCGGCGCTCCGCACGAGCGGGAGATCGTTGAAGCGTGGGCGCTCAGCATGTCCGATGTACTCAATGTCAAAAGCGAATGCGACATTCCCGAACTGAACCGCTATCAGTGCGGTACTTTCAAAATGCACTCGCTCAAAGGTGCGCAGAAAGTCGCGGCAAAGGTGCTAAACAAGGGGATCGGCATTATGGACAACAAAGCGCTTGCGCTAGACGAAAAACTCGTCAAAAAAACCAACAAAAAGGCAAAATAATGTATCTCTTTACTTCCGAAGCGGTCAGCCCCGGACATCCCGACAAGTGCGCGGACATTGTCGCCGACAGCATTGTCGACTATTTGCTCTCGCAGGATAGCAACTCCCGCGTCGCCAGCGAAGTGTTTATCGCGGGCAACAATCTCGTCATCGGCGGCGAGGTGAAAACCTCCGCAAATGTGAGCGTCGACGAGTACAAACGGATCGCAAAAGCGGCGATCGAGAAGATCGGCTACAACGGCAAAAACGGCTTTGAGCGATCGCAGACTCTGCACCCGGACGACCTGAATATTCAGGTGTTTCTCAACCGCCAATCGCCTGATATTAGTCAAGGTGTCGATCAGAGCGGCGGCGAGGTCGGCGCGGGCGATCAGGGGATTATGTTCGGTTTTGCCAGCGTCGAAGCGGACGAGTATATGCCTGCGGCGATCAGCTTTGCACGCGGATTGTGCGACTTTGTATATAGGTACGCGCTTGAGCACGGCGACGAGCTGGGCTTGGACATCAAGACGCAGGTTACGATCGATTACGGCACGAAGGAGAACTTTATCGCCGCCGTTCCGCAGCGCATTCATACGATCGTGGTGAGCGCGCCGAGCGTGGATCGGCTGACGATCGAGGAGGTTCGCACGCTTATCAAAGGGCTGATCGACCGCTGCCCCGCGCTGCCCAAAAAGCTCTACGATCCAAACAACTGCATAATCCACATCAACCCGACGGGGCGCTATGTCAATCACGGACCGCTGCACGATTCGGGCTTGACGGGGCGCAAGCTGATCGTGGATAGTTTCGGCGGTTACGCTCCGATCGGCGGCGGTGCGCAAAGCTCCAAAGATTACACGAAGGTCGATCGCAGCGCTCTTTACGCGGCTCGCTGGATCGCCAAAAATATCGTCGCCGCAGGTTTGGCAAAGAAGGCGCTGGTGCAGATCAGCTATGCGATCGGCGTTGCAAAACCGATTTCGGTCAGCGTCGATACGCAATTTACCGCCGCAGAGGGCATTACCGACGAGGCGCTTAGCGATGCGGTTGCCAAAGAGTTTTCGCTGACGCCGATGTGGATTACGCGCACATTTGGGCTGGATAAACCGCATTCGTCTCGCTTTCTCTATGCCGATGTCGCCGCGAGGGGGCAGGTGGGGATCGAGGGCTATCCTTGGGAGCAGATCGATACGACGGGCTGGTTTAGATCGCTGCTTAAAAAGTAGCCGCTGCCAACCCTTCTATGTGATTCCCGTGAAAACGGGAATCATCATTTGTAATAACAGCAACGCAAATTCGTGGTGGGTCTTGCAGGGCTCGAACCTGCGACCGATCCGTTATGAGCGGATAGCTCTAACCAACTGAGCTAAAGACCCGTTTCGCCGCCAACGCCAAAATTGCCAAAGCTACTCCAGCGAACGAAGGGCGGCAGTATATAGAAAACCAAATCGAAAAGCAAGTAGATTTTCGATGATCGCGAAGAGAACAATAAAGTTGATAAACGAACTTCCGCCGTGGCTAAAGAGCGGCAGCGGTACGCCAACAACGGGTGCAAGTCCAATGGTCATAGCGATGTTGATCGACATATACAAAAAGATCATCGTCGCCACACCCGTGATCGTTACCGTTACCAGATAGTCGCCATCTGACTTGAGCGTGAGACTAAGCAGATGCAAGGTGATCAGCAGATACAAGATGATCAGCCCCAGTGCGCCGATAAATCCGAATCGCTCCACGAAATATGCAAAGATGAAATCGGAGGTTGAGATCGGCAAAAACCTAAGCTGCGTCTGTGTCGCTCCTTCGCTCTCCTTGCCCGTCAGTCCGCCCGACCCGATCGCAATAATCGACTGGCGCACATGGTAGCTTGACTCATTGGAGATGAAATCGTAGATCCGCTTTTTTTGGTAGTCGTGTAGCAGCACCTCGAAGCCAAAAACGCCGCCAAGCGAGCAGACTAGTACAAGCGTGATCCAGATTTTGCGCTGAAGCCCCACAGCGATGAGTATGCAGCCTCCAACCAGCAGCAACAGTAGCGCCGTGCCGAGATCGGGCTCTCTGTAGATAAGCACAAACGGCAACAGAATGTAGAACGCGAGCTTGAAAAACGGTTTCCAACCGTAGCCGCTGCTTGGTGGCGGAGATTCGTGGATCGTGTGGGCAAGCATCATGATGTAAAACGGTTTGAAGATCTCGCTCGGCTGGATCGTCATATGAATAAACGGCAGTTCCAGCCAGCGCTGCGCCCCCATCCGCATCGTTCCAAAGAGTTCAACCGCCACCAAAAGCGCGATCCCTAACCAGTATCCAAACGGAATCAGCCACGCGAAACGGCGGATCGGCAGCATAAAAACAAACGCAAAAAGCCCAAACGCCACCAAAATATACGCAAGCTGTTTGTAGGCAAGCTGGACATTGATCTCGTAGATGAGATAAAACGAACAGCCGATGATCGGCGCGACGAGCAGTATGAGCATCCAATCAAAATGGTCAATCACACGGCGATCGAAAATTGTAGATTTCATTAGCTCAACTATGTCAAGATTTTGGCGAGATTGTTACATAAAAAGGTTTTATATGTTTGCCATAGGCACAAAAGCGGCAGATTTTGCTCTGCCAAATCAGGACGGAACGGAGATCGCTCTGCGCGATCTGGGCGGAAAATGGGTCGTGGTCTATTTCTACCCCAAAGACAATACGAGCGGTTGCACAAAAGAGGCGTGCGATTTTTCCGCAACCTTAAACGAATTTGAAAAAGCGGGCGCGTTTGTGATCGGAATCAGCCCCGATAGCGTCAAAAGCCACCAAAACTTCACGGCTAAACAGAACCTAACACACACGCTTTTAAGCGACGAGGAGAAAACAACGCTAAGCGCTTACGGCGTTTGGCAGCAGAAGTCGATGTATGGACGAACCTATATGGGCGTAGCGCGGACAACCTATCTCATAGCGCCCGATGGCACAGTCGCGTTCGTCTGGGAGAGAGTCAAAACAACCGATCACGCAAGCGCGGTTTTGGCGAAACTTCGCGAGCTAAAAGGTTAGTTTTTTAGTCCCGCTGGGTTACAATCGACACAAAGGAAGTCAGAATGCGAAGAGCAGTTGCGTTTACCGGTGAGTCAAATAGCGGTAAGACAACGCTGATCGTCAAACTGGCAACGCTTTTGACGCCTACGCATAGGGTCGCAATCGTCAAAAACGACCCAAAAGACAAGGCGCAGTTTGATACTGCTGGCAAAGACAGCTACCGTTTCTTTGCCACAGGCGCAGATGTGGCGGTGTTAAGCCCCACGCGCACGACGCTTTTTTCGCACTCCGCAAGCGGGATCGATCGCGTCATTGCGCTTTTTGACGAGTTTGATTATCTCTTTGTGGAGGGGCAAAAGCATCTGCCGCTGCCGCGCATAGCGATCTTTCGCGAAAGTGTTGATGCGACTTATTTTGACTATGCGGAGGCGGTTGCGATCGATGGTGCGATCGATCCCATAAAGAGTAATATCCCAAATACACTAGCTCTGCTCGATCTCAACAACACCCAAATGGTGCTCGACTGGATCGACAAAAATGCCAAGGAGGTCTGAATGAAAGAGGTTTTTGAAGGAATCGCAAAGGCGGCATCGCGTATAGCCGATGCGCTCGCGCACGACGATACAGGCTATTCAGACAACAAAAACTCAACCGGCGATGTCCAGCTCAAGCTCGACATTCGGAGTGATTACATCGTGGAGGAGGAACTTTCACGCATTCCCACCGTCCATGCGCTTGCCAGCGAAGAACAAGAGCAGATTTCGCCGATCCGAACGGGCGGAGAGTATCTAGTCGGCTACGATCCGCTTGATGGCAGTTCGCTTGCCGATGTCAATCTTTCGGTAGGTTCGATCTTCGGTATTTACGAAAACAGTTTCGTTGGCGCAAACCTCGCGGCGGCGGTCTATGTGGTCTATGGACCGCGCATTGAAATGGTTACGGCGTACAAACACAATGTCGAACTCTGGCGGCAGGATCGTTCAGGCGAGTTTAAGTTTGTACAGATTTTGCGCCTTAAAGATCAAGGAAAGTTGGTTGCGCCGGGCGGAACGCAGCAGTTTTGGTATCCGCACCACAAAAAACTGGTCGATGATATGTTCGCCGAAGGTTACCGTTTGCGCTATTCGGGCGGTATGGTTCCCGATCTGCACCAGATTTTGATCAAAGGCGGCGGACTGTTTTCGTATCCGGGCACAACCGACAAATCCAAAGGCAAGATCCGAATGGTCTTTGAATCAATGCCGTTTGCCAAAGTCTTTGAGATGGCGGGTGGGCTTGCGCTAAACGATGAAGCGGGGCGGCTGCTTGATAGCGTTCCCGAAGGACATCACGATACTTCACCCTGTTTCTTCGGTTCAAAAAACGAGGTACTAAGGGCGATGAGGGCGTATGGAAACAAGCTCGATTGAGAAAAACGCGCAAGATCGCTCCAAAAGCGAGGAGGCGCGCGCCAAGCTCGAAAGCTGCCAGCACGAGCGCGGCTACAAGAGTTGCTACCCGTGCGATCGCCTCTTTGAGTGCGAGGCGCGGATAGCATTTGTCAATACGATCTATGCGAGTATGAGCTTGGAGCAGTCGTCGGGCGGCTTTCAGTTCTGAAAACGCGAGTCGCGGGCTTGCTCGTTTTCGGAACTCCTTTTGCTTTACAACGGCAACTTGTCTCAAAGGTGCGTGATGCTTAAGTCAATAGGCGCAAAGGTTTTGTCCGGAGTTCTCTTCTGCGCCTTTGTCGGAGCGCTTGTGATCTATTTCGTAACGACGCTGGGCTATGAGGAGCTTAGCGACCGTTCCGCCAAACGAACGCTGACAATGACCAGCGAAGCGATCTTCCAAACGCTGCGGCTGGCTATGTTTAGCGGCGATCGCATCGTGATCGAAGACGCACTCAAACGCGCTTCAACCATTGACAATGTGCATTCGCTCGTCATTTTGCCCAACGAAACGGTGATCCGTACATTCGATCTCGCCCAGCCATTCACCGAAGACCCCGATGTGATTCGCGTTTTTGAACGAAAAGAGATGAGTTGGTTTGAGACCAACAACGACACGGATCACTTCGTGCGCCTACTAAAACCGCTGATCGCAGAACCGATCTGCGTGCGCTGCCACTATCTCAACCAAGTACAAGATGTCTTGGGCGTGATGGATCTAAGTATCTCGCTTCGCGCCAGCGATATGATGATCCGCTCTTCGCAGGCAAAATTGGGGCTGTTTATGACGATAGCGCTTACGATCGCGTGCTTCGCCGGCATCATATTTTTCCGCGCTTTCACCAACCGTCTGCACGCGATCCAGAGCGGACTTCTCAACTTCTTTGCGTTTTTGAACCAAAAGCAGAGCCGCGTTGTGCGCCTTGCGATCGACAGCGACGATGAACTTGGACAGATGGCGCAGGTGATCAACAGCAATATCGCAAAGATCGAAGTCGGCTTGGCAAGGGACAGCCACTTCATCGAAGAGGTTACAAAGATCGTTGCGCGGCTAAACACGGGGATTTTGAGCGATCGCCTATCGTCCGAAGCAAACTCACCGGCTCTAAACGCGCTCAAAGGGGTGATCAACCAGATGCTCTTTGCGCTTGATCGCAATGTCGAAGATATTTTGAGCGTTTTGAAAGCCTACGAGGAGGACAACTACACCGCCTTTACCAGCGCCAGCTCGTTGCAAGGCGAACTTCGCGGACTAAACGACGGCGTCAATCGTCTTGGCGAATCGATCTCTCGGCTTCTTAAAAATAGCTTAGATAACGGCAAAAAGCTGGAGAACAACGCCAAAGAGCTAAGCGGCTTTGTACAGGCGCTGACGACCGCGACCTCCAGCCAAGCGAGCGCTCTGTTGGAGACCTCCGAAGAGGTTAGCGCGATCACCGACGCGATCCGCGAAAACGCGCTCAAAGCGGGGCAGATGGCGAACATTGCCGAAGCGACTCAAAACAGCGCGAACGAAGGAAGCATACTCGCAAGCAAGACGCAGAGCGCAATGGAGCAGATCGTCTTTAGCGCAAACGCGATCAACGAGGCGATCAGCGTGATTGACGCGATCGCCTTTCAAACCAACATTCTCTCGCTCAACGCGGCGGTTGAAGCGGCGACGGCTGGCGAGGCGGGCAAAGGTTTTGCGGTTGTGGCGGGTGAAGTCAGGTCGCTTGCCGCGCGAAGCGCTGATGCGGCGCGGACGATCAAAGACCTCGTTGAAAAGTCCCAGCGGCGTGCCGAAGAGGGCAAAGATATCTCCGCGCAGATGATGCAGGGCTACTCCGATCTAAGCTACAAGATCGCCGAAACGAGCGGATTGGTCTCTCGCGTAGCGGAGGCAAGCGTTGAGCAGATGAAGTCGATCGAGCACATCAACACAGTCGTCGATACGATCGAACGAATGACGCAGGAGAGTGCGGGCGTAGCGCAAAAAACCCACGAGATCGCAACGCGCACTTCGGATATGGCGCAAGAGCTGGTCAATGACGCAAGCGGCAAAAAGTTTCGCAACGACCCGCAAGTAGAGGAGCGCAGATCAAATGACTTTGACGATCTCTCGTTTGATCTTGACGAGGATTTTGGCGCGTTCGACTTTGACAAACACGACGAATCGGAGACGATCGCAACGGACAAAACGGTCATTGAGGGCGAAATATCGCAGTTAAAAGAGCTGATTGAGTCGGGTTTGAAGGGCGAAGAAACCGTTCAATGAGAGCGATTTTTCTGCTGTCGCTTGCGGCGACTATGCTCTTTTCGCTCGATCGGTTTGAGGAGTTAGAGAAGCGACCACAGGGGCGAACGCGCGATTTTGCCTCGTCGATCTTTCTCAAAAGCAGCACAAAAGTCGATCCAAGCCGCACAATCTTTTACACAATGCGATCGCCAAAGCCAAAGGCAGTCGGCAACTTTGCCGCGATCGTCAAAAGCAGATCGCTAAACGCGCTGCTTGCCTGCAAACAAGCGGCGATTAGCAGCGCAACTTCGGCGGAGTGTCTGGCGATCGCGCTAACCGTTTCGCAGGCGGAAAATCTGGATAAGCCGCTTTTGGAAGCGTTAAGTACAAAAGTTGCGGCGATCGACCCCAATAAATCTGCGTGGCTTTCGGCGCTTGCCAAAGCAAATCCACTCGAAGCTGCTGCCCGCGATCCATCGACCTTTTTCACGATTGCGCTAGGTGCAAGCGAATCATTTTGGCAGAAGCAACCTGCGCTAAAGATCGGTGTTGAGGCGTTGCAAGACGATCGCCGCTTTTCTAGAGTTGTACAACGGCTTGCGGTGTTAAATATACCGCGTGAAAACAGCCGCTTTTTACTCGCCGCAGATGCAAAAAAACTCGATCATAAAGGCGCGTTTTATCTTGCTATTTTGCAGTTGCAAAACGATCGCTTCTTTGCAGCAAGCGCAGCATTTGCCATTAGCGAAACCAAAGCGGACACGCAATATGCAAAGGATCGCGCCGCATTTTGGCAATGGCTGACTTCAACCGACAAAAAAGCTGTCGATCGACTGCTTTCAAGCCATGACATCAACATCTATTCGCTTTTAGCGCACGAAATCTACGAAAACAAACTGCCCGTTTTTCACACGACAGCAGAAGCTCCAAAAGGCGCAAAAGCGGTGTATAAAGAAAAACAGCTCTTTGATCCGTACTTTGCAGAATCGCTCAGTCGAAAAATCCACGCGGGCGATCACAAAATCCTAAAAGCGGAGCTGGCAAAACTAGCGCACCAAGATGCACAAGCCTACCGTGCCGCTATTCTATACGCGCTAGAGCCGCATAAGCCGCCAAATTTCTATCTTTCGCCATACCAAAAACCGCTTGAAAAATTAAGCGCGGACGATCGCGCTATTGCGCTCGCTATTATGCGCCAAGAGAGCCGCTATATACCAAGTGCGCTTTCGACCTCCTATGCGATCGGTTCAATGCAGATGATGCCATTTTTGATCGAAGATATGACAAAAGAGCGCAAAGCGTTTAAGGGGCATGAAACGATCTGGAGCTTCTTTAGTCCATACATCGAACTGCCATATGCGATCAGGCATATTGCGTGGCTAAAAAGCAAACTTGATCATCCGTTATATATCTTTTACGCCTACAACGCGGGGCAAGGTTTTACAAGACGACTACTTGATAGTCGTAGACTTTTTCAAACGGGAAAATATGAGCCGTTTTTGAGTATGGAGCTTGTGCCTGTCGAGGAGACGCGCGAATACGGCAAACTTGTGCTCTCAAACTATGTGATCTACAAAATGCTGGAAAACGATCCGATCACTCTTGACTCTCTTTTGAGAACGCTAACGAAACAGAACGATTAGTATCGTATTCGTCTAGCGAGAGTTGCATAACTTCTGTCGATGGCGCAAATGTAACTAAATAGTATCTGCTCCAGCGATTGACCATCGGCATTAACTTGACGAGTTCATCGTTTTTGTCGATCTCTTTTGCCGAGAGATATTTAGCGCCATTTAGTGTTAGCGAATACTGTGGATTGTTGATCCCTGCTTTGTCTTTGGCATAGTCGTTTGCAATGTAGAGTCCAACAAAAAAATACTCCGCTTCTTCTGTGTATTTTTGCGGATAGATCATATTGAGATAACTAGCGGTGATCAGCGCTTTACTATCAAAACGATCGCTAATCTCGCCCCGTTTTGTATATGGCAACGCCTGCGCATACGCCGTACTGCCCGTAAAATCAAAAAACGCCGATCGCCCCGAGCAACCCGCAAGCAACGCAACAATAAGCAACGCAACCAGACAAAAACCCTTAGACAACTTTTCAAGCCTTAGAATCAATATAAAACCGAGCGCATATTATACGGTTTAGTCCTTGTGCGGTACAATGCACCCTATTCTAAGAAAGTGAAGTAACAAATGTCAGAAATACTGGAGAGTGTCGAATCGTTCGACCAATTCGAGTTTAAGCCCCAAATCCGCAGAGGAATCCAAGATGCCGGTTTCGCAACCCCAAGCCCCATTCAAATCGAGGCAATCCCATTCATTTTACAGGGACGCGATCTAATCGGTCAGGCACACACGGGCACAGGAAAAACCGCAGCGTTCGGTCTGCCGGCAATGAACCGTATCGAAGGTGTCGATCGCGTAGAACTGCTGGTCATCACACCTACGAGAGAGCTTGCAACGCAGGTTAGCGACGAGCTGTTCAAGCTGGGTCGTTTGGCGGGCATACGAACCGTAACGGTTTATGGCGGTATGTCGTCGTATAGGCAGATCGATCTGATCGGTCGCGGCGCTCAGGTGGTTGTCGCCACTCCGGGTCGTCTGCTTGACCTGCTCTCATCAGGTCGCCTCAAAAACTTCGCGCCCTCAATGGTTGTGCTTGACGAAGCGGACGAAATGCTTGATATGGGCTTTTTGGACGACATTAAGGAGATCTTCAAGTTCCTGCCGCAAGAGCGCCAGACGCTGATGTTCTCCGCCACAATGCCCGCTCCTATCAAAGAGCTGGCGCAGCGCATTTTGCGCGATCCCGTTTCGGTCAAAGTTACCGCCGAAGAGACGACAAATAAGGACATCGCGCAGCAGTACCATGTGATCGAAGAGTACGAGCGCGATGATGCAATTTTGCGCTTGATCGACAGCGAAGAGCCGAGCCGATCGATCATCTTCGCCCGTACCAAAAAAGAGGTCGATCGCCTCAGTACAATGCTCATTGCCAAAGGTTACAGCGCAAAAGGTCTGCACGGCGATATGGAACAAAAGAGCCGCGAAGAGGTGATCAAGAGCTTCAAATCCGATCAGATTGAGATTTTGGTTGCAACCGATGTTGCGGCACGCGGGCTTGATGTCAAAGATGTCAGCCATGTGTTCAACTACCACATTCCGTTTGACCCCGAAAGCTATGTTCACCGAATCGGCAGAACGGGCAGGGCGGGCAAAAAGGGGATCGCCGTTACGCTTGTTACGCCGCTGGAACTCAAAGAGCTTCAACGAATCAAAAAAATCGTCGGCACAGACATTCGCCGCGAGATGGTGCCAACGCTTGGCGACATCAAAAAAGCGCAGTCGGGCAAGCTGGTCAATGCGATTTTGCACACACATCTGATCGAAGAGGCGCAACAACTACTAACCGTGCTTGGCGAGCAGATGGATATTCAGCAGCTTTCGTTAAAGATGCTTTCGCTTCTGATCGAAAAGCAAAATGTTACGGGTCCCGATCACATCGGTGTCAGCGCGGCACGGCTTGAAAAACTGATCTCCGATCAGCGGCATAGCGGCGGGGGCGGGGGCAGAAACTACAATCGCGGCGGCAGTAAAGGCGGACAGCGCCGTTCGTACGGCGGAGGCGGTTCAAGCGGCGGCTACAACCGTGATCGCGGCGGAGATCGTGAGCGTTCAGGCGGCGAACATAGCTCAAGTCGCGGCGGTTATGGCGATCGCAATGGTAGCCGAAGCGATCGCGGTTCGGATCGTGGCGGTCGCTCCAACGATCGTTCAGGCGGCGGCGAACGACGCTACTCTACACCACGCCCCAAGCACGACTAGGGAAAACTGGTGAAGGGCGGCGAGGCGAAACAGCGAGAGCGTTACGCTAGAGAGGTTGAGCGCTTTTTGCACCGCATTCTAGCCGCTTCACGCAGTTTGGACTGGGCGGCTTTGACCGCCCTTTCGCAAGATCGTGCCGCAAAACTTGCCAAACAGAACGCCCCCGCTTTCTACAGCCCATACTATCAGCAGATGATTTCGCTCGCAAACAATCTAACTCAAAAAACAACGAACGAAACGGGCAATTCTACGGAGCTTGGAGAGTGGCTTTCGCACGAACTAAATCTGCTAGAAAAATCGCGCCGTCAAAGCACATACAAACGCACAAAAGCAACAAGCAATATCGAGGAATATCAATGAAAAAGATCATACTAGTTGATGATTCTCGTATGATTTTAGCAAGCGTAAAAGATGCATTTGAGCCGCTAGAAATTGCAGGGCTGATCACCTACGAATCATGGCTCAATCCAAAAGAGTTTTTGTGGGATCTGCTAGATGGCAAAACTAACTATGATCTACTCATCAGCGATATCAATATGCCGGAGATGAACGGGCTGGAGCTCGTTAGTATTATCAAAACCGAACCCGCTTTTTATCACAAGCCGATCCTAGTACTTTCTACGGAAAGCTCCGCCGAAATGAAAGAGAAAGGGCGACAAGCTGGAGTCATTGGCTGGATCGTAAAACCGTTTAATGCCGAAAGGCTACGCCATGTAACACGACTGATCTTGGGTATCAATGCTGAACAGATTTGATCGCTGAAATATAGACAAAAAATAATACCGTCAATTCAAGGTTTTTAATACAGACTACCTAACTATAAACTATCGTGAAGTTGATAGGTTAAATTGCCCGCTCCAAAGCCGATCACAAGTCCCTGCGTTAGATCGCACAATCCTTTTACTTCTTGTACGCTATTTGCAAAAATCGGGTGGTATTGCTTAAAGTGTTCAGAAAGATTTAGCTCGATCGGATTTTCACTCGCAGCCCAAACGGGTAGGATCGCTAGGCTATCGACGCCCTCAAAGCATTGTACAAAGTGAGCCATATTGTGCAATGTACGCGAATACTTATGCGGCTGCCAGATCGCAGTTAGCGTTTTCAGTCCCAAGAGTTTTTTATATTCTAGCGCGGCTTTTAGTGTGGTTTGAATCTCTGTAGGGTGATGACCATAGTCGTCAATCACCGCAAAAAAGTTGTTGGTTTTGAGTATATCAAACCGTTTTTTGATACCTCGATAATTCCGTATATTTGCTCTAATATCATCGATAGAAAGACGCAGAGATGCCGCCAAAATTGCGAGCGATGCATCGACGGCAATATGATCGCCAAAGCCATAAACGGCAAACTCACCAAGGTTTAAGAGTTCAAAGATCGTAAATGGTTCGCCATCAATGAGCTTATACTGAATGTTTTTAATATCCTTGCTGGGATATAGCCTGATCGCATCGCCCGACCACTCTGCCAAAAATGGATCTTCGGCGTTAATAATTGTCGTTTTTGCAAGCGACAAAAACTGCTTATAAGCGCCGTAAAATTTGTCTAGATCGTAGTCATAGTATTCCATATGTTCCGGTTCGGCGTTGGTAACGATCGCAACGGTTGGATTGGAGTGCAAAAAGCTGGCATCTGACTCGTCGGCTTCAAAGACCAGCGTTTTTCCGCCGTTGAAACGGACATTTGATCCAAAGTTTTTTGCCTCCGCGCCAATAAGCGCACTCGCGTCCAAAATTGTCGCCAA
>BNUO01000051.1 GCA_025997415.1 Campylobacterota bacterium | reverse complement strand
GAATCAGCAGTTCTTAGTAAAAACTCATCGGTTTTGAGTAGTAGCCCCCCCAATTTTTCCAGCGCTTTTCGCGGTGAAATTGTACGATCAAACGAAAAATTGAATTTAGTATTTCGCGCGGGCGAGTTCTGTTGATTTGTGATAATGAGATCGTAAAAATCTCGTCCAAATCGCCGCCAGCGATCTTCGTATTTGCTTACGATCGCAGCGCCTGAGTTTTTGTGAGTTTCTATACCTACCCGCCCGGTTTTTTGCGCGAGATTTAACGCCTCTTCGTAGTAGCTTGGGCTATCGGTTCTAAGTTCGATCGTGCCGCCTTTGGTTAGCACGCGCAATGCCTCGCCGATAAACTCATCGTTGAAAATCCTCCGTTTTGGCGAGTCGTTCCAAGGGATTGGAAAATGGACAAAAAGTCGATCGGCGCAGGCGGTTGGCAGGGCGGAGATGACCGCGCGTGCGTCGCTGACGATAACGGCAACATTGGATATCTGCTCGTGTTTTGCGCGGCGCAGAAGCTGCTCGGCGCTGGGTCGGTGAAGCTCAATTCCAAGATGCAAACGATCGGGTGCAAGCGCAGCGTTGTGCAAAATATGCCGTCCGCTGCCAAAACCAATCTCGATCCATAGTCGTTTTTCGCCCAAACCTTCTATAAAATCACGCGCTTCATAGAGCCGATCGCTCGCGGTTTCGGTGAAGTTGGCAAAGCTATCCGAGACGACACTCCCGCCGCCTATTTTCGCCAGCGCACACAGCGCTCGTTTAATTGTACCAAGCAGGGGGGGGCGTGTCGATTTATCGACTTTTAGGATCGTGCCTTGCGGGTGGCTAAACCAACGCAGCAAAAATCGCTTTGAGGCGGTTTCCACGCCCGCAACTCCCTCTTCGCCGCTGCTTGCAAACGCAAAGGTTACGCCATCGCGCGAGGTTTTGGCTCTTGGCGGTTCAAACTCGCTGACGATCAGGTGTGGCATTAGCGTTTTTCTACAACTTCGGGAGCTTGCGTCGCGCCCCGTACGGGAGCGCCGACTAGCGACTCTAAGCCGTCTTCATCGACGAAACTGACCTTGTAGAACCGTTCCGCGCCAGCTTTATCGATCTGCTCGTTTGCGCCGTCGGTCGTTTTGAGTTCGGCGATCACGCTAAATCCGCGCGAATCGGAGTTGCTTGCATAGACGCGGTAAAAGCCGTCCGCGTCGTTTGCCAGCCGCTTCCATTTGATGTTGATCGTACCGATTTTGTCGGTTGTTGCGGTGAGGTTGGTTACTTTGGGCGGCAGCGGTTTGGTAACGGTAATGACGATCGAACTAGGTACGCTGTGGAGGTTGTCGAAACTCTCGGCGATGACGCGGTACTCGTACTCGGTCTCATCGGCAAGCCCTTTGTCAAGGTACTCGGCGTGCAGACGACCGTTTAGTCGCGCAACGCTTTTCCACTCGGTGTTTTTGCGATCGCGCCGCTCGATCGTATAGCCGCTGATCCGCTCGCTTGTGTGCGGTCGGAAGATGATCTTTGCCATTCGCGGCAGTTTCGGCACGCTGTTGATCCAGCTAATCGCCTCGATCACGCGCGGCGTATTGGCGATCTCATTTGCGCTAGGTTCGCTCTCGCGGTTGTCTTTGGTGAAGTAGGAGACGCGATAGACATACTGGTGCGGGTGGTTGATCTCGCGGGTATCCAAGTAGTGCGTGGTGAAGCGGTTATCGGTCGCGCCAACTCTCGTGAGGTTTAGCCCCGGTTCGCCGCGATAGATCAGATAACCGACGATGTCTGGGTTATCGACCCGTTTCCATTCGAGTCCGATCGCGTTGCGATCGCTGATACTGGTTACTTCGGAGACGACCTCCAAGTTTGCATCGCGTGAAAGCGTGTTGGGAACTTTAGGCTGGGTGGCGCAGCCCAAGAAAACGATCAAAACGGCGCACAACGGCATCAGGCTGTAAAATCTCATCTAGTTTCTCCTTGTGTATTTCTAGCTTATCTACAAACGGCGCACTAAGCGGAGCTTTAACCATCACTAAATCGCCGCTTTTTGGGTGTTGTAAATAGAGCAAATAGGCGTGTAAATAGATAGCGGCTATCTTATCTTTAGGCTGCTTATAGCCGTAGAGCGTGTCGCCGACGATGTGAATCGACAAGGATTGCAGATGTACTCGTATCTGATGTGTGCGCCCGCTAAAGAGCTTTGCGGCGATGAGCTCTTGGTTGTTGCCAAGCCCCAAGAGTTTAACAAACGCGCTTTTGGCGGTGCGACCACCTGTTACAACTGCCATCTTTACGCGCTCCTTTGGGTGTCTTGCGATCGGTTTATCGACGATCGTATCCTCTTTCAAAGCGCGATCGACGATCGCCAGATAGTACCGTCCCATCTCGCGGCTCTCAAGCTGCGCGGCAAGCGATCGGTGCGCGGCGTTGCTTTTGGCGATGCAGAGTGCGCCCGTTGTCTCTTTGTCGATCCTATGTACAATGCCGCTCCTTGCCTCGCCGCTGGCGGTTGAGAGGCTAAAACCTTTCGATCGCAGCCAATCGACCAGCGTTGCTCCTTTGTGGCTCGGAGCGCTATGCACAACAAGCCCTGCGGGTTTATTGACGATCAAAATCTCATCATCTTCGTACAGAGTCGGCACTTCAAAATCGACGATCGGCGCGGCTTCGATCGGCGCGGCTTCGGGCATATTGATCGTAATTTCATCGCCCGTTTTCAACAGTTGCGCGGGTTTTGCAACGCCACACACGAAGCCTAGTTTGATCAGCCTCGCCGCCTCGTTGCGTCCGATATTCAGATGATCGGCAACGAAACGATCGGCGCGAATGTTTTGCGTGATTGTAACCCTCATCGCCGCGATCATACACTTTTTGGCGCGAGGCACGACAAGCCGCAGGGTGTTAGAATGCCGAAAAACATCACAAAGCGTTAGTAATGCAAGCGGATTTAATTGTTGGGATTCAATGGGGCGATGAGGGCAAAGGCAAGATCGTTGATCTGCTTGCGCAAAAGTACGACTATGTGGTGCGCTATCAGGGCGGACACAACGCAGGACATACGATCGTCATTGACGGCACAAAGTATGCGTTGCACCTGATCCCTTCCGGTGTTCTTAACCCAAAAGCGATCAATGTGATCGGTAACGGCGTGGTGATCGCGCCCGATGAGCTGCTCAAAGAGATGGCGCAATTTGGCGACTTGCGCGATCGACTCTTTATCAGCGAACACGCACATCTGATCCTAGACTGCCATATCGCCTTCGATCGCGCAAAAGAGACAAGTCTTGGCGGCAAGGCGATTGGCACGACGGGCTGTGGGATTGGACCCGCGTACGCCGATAAGATTTCGCGGGTTGGCTTGCGGCTGTGTGATCTGCGCAATGAAGCAGTTATGCTTGAAGCGATTATCGCTCGTGGTGGGCAGCTCGGCATCGCTGTACAGGACAAAGCAACGCTCAAAGCGTGTGTGAGCCGTTGGGCGGATCAGTTGCTGCCGTTTGCGGCGAATGCAACGGACATTTTGTGGGACGCGCTCGATCGCAACAAAAAAGTGCTGCTCGAAGGCGCACAGGGTACGCTTTTGGATATCGATCACGGCACTTATCCGTTTGTAACCAGCTCCAGCACCGTTGCGGCGGGCGCTTGTACGGGCACGGGTCTCTCGCCCAAAGAGATCGGCAAGGTGATTGGTATCGCCAAAGCCTACTGCACCCGCGTTGGTTTCGGACCGTTTGCCACAGAGCAGATCAACACAACGGGCGATCGTTTGCGAACGCAGGGCGATGAGTTCGGTACAACGACGGGCAGACCGAGGCGGTGCGGCTGGTTTGATGTACCGCTTGCCAAACACGCCTGCCGCATTAACGGCGTTGATGAGCTGGCGCTGATGAAACTCGATGTTTTTGACGGTTTTCATATGATCGAAGTTTGCACGAAATACGAAAACAACAGACCGGTTTATAAAAGTTTCGCGGGCTGGAAGAGCTTGGCGGGCTGTCGATCGTTTGACGATCTGCCCGAACCTGCGAAAGTCTATGTTTTGGCGCTGGAGGAGATGATCGGCACGAAGATCGCGCTGATCTCAACGGGCGCGGATCGCAACGATACGATCTACCGCTGATGATGGGACAGTTTGCAGATCTGGCAAAGATCAAACACCGAGCGGTCGAAGATCTGCGCAAGCAGTTGCAACTGATACAGGTTGAACTTCACCGCAAGGAGCGCGAGCGCGATCATCTCAAAGAGGAGTTCGCAACGCTTGCTCTGCCGCATAACGGCACGATCGCTGAGGCTGTGATCTTTGGCGAGGCGAGCCGCGTCTATCGCCGCGAGATCGAAAGCGTAGAACGGGAGATTTTTGCCATACACCAGCGGGCATTTCAGACCCGTTTTCATCTCAAAAAAGCGTTGATCGAGTACGAAAAGATGAGCCATTTGGAAAAAGAGGAGCGGGCGATCGTAGCGATCGCGGCAAAGAGCAGCGAAGCGAAAGCGCTTGATGAGATCGCGGTGATTTCGCGCAATTTTGCCATGCGAGCCGCGCGATGAACGGTGTGCGAATGGCGGCGGCGTTTGGCGCTCTTGCAACGCTTTTGATGGCGCAGAGCAGCGACTGCAACGCGATCTTTGAGACCCGCAAAAACGAGATTATCTACGAGATCGACAAACTCGACAAAGCAAAATATGAACTCGGCTCGCTCAAAGACGCAACGGCGCGAATTTTGGGCGAGAAGGAAAACGCACTCAAAACTCGCGAACAGTCGATCGCCGATCAGCTCAAGGCGATCGAAGAGGAGCGAGCGAAGATCGAAGCGACAAAGCAGGCAAACGAGAAGGTTTTAGCGCAGATCAAGGAGCTTAAAGGCGGCAAGCTGACCAACCTTTACACGGGTATGAAAGCGGGCAACGCGGGCGAGATTATGAACTCTCTTGACCCCTACCTTGCCGCCGAGATTTTAAGTCAGCTTGAGAGCAAAGTTGCCGCTGGGATCATTGCGCGGATCGAGCCTGCAAACGCCGCTACGATCACGGGCATACTCTTTAACGGACCGCCCTATGTCAAGGATCAAAACCGAAGCGAAAGCGCCGACTAATCACCCTTCGTGTACAATCACGGACTTAATTTTGAAAGAGGGCTTGATATGCGACTATCCAGCGAACATATTCGATTCATCGCAGAAAAAATTGCCCACGAACTTTTAAGCAGCAAGTTAGTTACATTTTCACAGGGTGAAGGCGCGGTCGTTGCGGTGGCGAGCAAGCGCCTTGCCGAGGAGATCAAACTCGAACGCAGCGTTGATGCGGAGGTCAATCGCCTGATGGAGGAGCAAGACGATGAGATCAGCTTCTATCAAGCCGATCGCAAGCAGCTATTTTGGATGATCAAGCGGCGCGTGGCTGTAACCGAAGGGCTGATTCTCGATCGCGACGATCGTATGAGCAACCTCGCGCACAAGATACTAGACGATCTATACGAAGACGATCTCATCAACTACAAGATCAGCGAAAACCTCGTCAAAAACCTGATCAGCAAAGCGATTTTGGACTACGGCAAACGGCAAGAGGAGCTTGAAGACAAGGTGCACGAAAAGCTCCGCCACTACAAACGAAGCGTTATTCGCGGCACGGAGGAGTACGATATACTCTTTACCAAGATATACGAAGAAGAATTAGCGAAATTGGGAGTGTGATGAAGCCGATCTATCTGTATTTGGAGAATGGGATTTTTGTAGAAGCGGAGAGTTTTGGTGCGGAGGGGACGGTTAGCGGCGAGATCGTTTTTAATACGAGTATGAGCGGCTATCAGGAGATCATCACCGATCCAAGCTATGCGGGGCAGTTCATTACCTTTACGATGCCTGAAATAGGAAATGTAGGTATGAACAAACAGGATAACGAGAGTCGCGGCGTGTTTGCGCGGGGGGTGATTGTACATAACTACCAGCCGCAACCGTCAAACTATCGCAGCGAAGAGCCGCTTGACTGGTTTCTCAAACGCCACAACATTGTCGGTATCTGCAATATCGATACGAGAGCGCTGACCAAGCTGATTCGCAAAGATGGCGCGATGATGATGGTAGCCTCAACGGAGTTTAGCGAATACGCAAAGATGCGGGCGGTGCTGGACAAAGCGCCGCGAATGAGCAAAACCAATTTTCTGGGCGAAGTGGGCGCGAAAAAGTCGTTTTTGCACAGGCAGGGGGCGTGGGATCATAAGACGCAGAGCTACGGTGCGCCGATGACGACCAAACGAATCGCGGCTATGGATTTTGGCGCGAAGTTCAATATACTAAACGAATTGACGGCGGTTGGGCTTGAGGTGGAGGTTGTGCCGCACACGACGAGCGCAGATTCGTTGATCGCACGGTTTGACAACGGCGAGATCGGCGGCGTGTTTTTGAGTAACGGACCCGGCGATCCGATGGTTTTGCAAGATGAGATCGGCGAGATCAAGAAGCTCATTGCCAAAAAAATCCCGATGTTTGGCATCTGTTTGGGACATCAACTACTCTCGATCGCGCACGGCTACGAGACATATAAGCTCAAATTCGGTCATCACGGCGGCAATCAGCCCGTGAAAAATCTGGCAACGGGAAGCGTGGAAATTACGAGCCAAAACCACAACTACTCCGTACCAGAATCGATCGCCGAGATCGCAGAGATCACGCATATCAACCTGTTTGACAACACGATCGAGGGCGTTCGATACAAAAACGCGCCGATCTTTAGCGTTCAACACCACCCCGAAGCAAGCCCCGGTCCGCACGAATCGCGCTACCTTTTCCGCGACTTCGCCGCAATCGTCCAACCCACCCCAAAAGCGAGATAGGAGAAAACAATGACAATGCTGAGTAAGTTAAGAGCGTTTTATAGGAGAGTTGTGCCGCTGTCGATCAGACAACCGTTATACAAGATACACTCGTTTGTATTTCGCCCTATCGTGAAGCTAACAGCAAGGCAGTCATATCATATTCAGGTTGCTTTGGTCGATCACTGCAATCTTGATTGTAGATCGTGTTCGCAATTTTCTCCACTTGCCCCTGAGCGCTATTTGGACATAAGCGCTTACGAACGAGACATAGCAAGATTGCGAGAGCTTATGCCGCAGTTGCGCAGTCTTTATTTGTTTGGCGGCGAACCGCTGTTGCATCCTCAACTGTTGGATTTTTTAACAATTACGCGCAAGTATTTTGATTTTCGCACCCCGGTCGCTATTATTACTAATGGTGTTTTGCTTTTAAAACAGAGTTTGCAGTTTTGGCAAATATGCTCTGATAACCATATTGAACTATGGGTTAGCAACTATCCTCTTAAAATTGATTATCAGCAGATTGAGGCAATGGCAAAACAATATTCAATAATATTTAAGTATAACAATACATTTCAAGACAACACAGTAGCTTGGGGCAGGTGGCCGTTTAAAAATCGGGGGGGGGGGGGCGTTAATTGCTCTGTACCACTGGTTTAGATGTAATGTATCTGGCGGTACTTGTAAACTTTTACAAGATGGCAAGATATATCAGTGTTCTTTGGTTGGTCCTGTTTCAATACTCAACAACGCCTTTAATGAAAGTTTTGAAGTGAGTAAAAAAGATTACATCGATATATACGAGGCAAAAAGCGTAAAAGAGATTTCTCGTTTTATGTCTCGTCCATTTCCGTTTTGCCGTTATTGCAATATAAGCAATAGGACTCATAATAATCAATGGGGAGTTTCCAAAAAAGAGAAAAGCGAATGGATTGATGAGTAGCATAGCTCGCCGCTTTCCTGCCGAATGGGAGGAGCAGAGCGGGGTGTTGCTGGCGTTGCCGCACACAGATAGCGATTGGCAGCCGTATATCGATGAGATTTTGGAGTTTTACGCCAAACTGATTAGCGCGATCGTACGGTTTGAAAAAGTGCTGCTGGTTGCGGTTGATACTGCGGCGGCGAAGGAGTGGCTTCTTCAGGCGGGCGTTGAAAGTTCGCGGATTGTTTTCGTGCAAATGCCGCTTAACGACACTTGGGCGAGGGATTTTGGCAATATTTCGATCGAAGAGAACGGCGAAACGGTTCTGCTGGACTTTGAGTTCAACGGTTGGGGGCTAAAGTTCGCCGCAAACCACGACAATCAAGTCAATACCAAACTTTCAGCTTCAGCCGTTTTTGGCGCGGTTAAAATGCAAAAAATGGGCTGGATTTTGGAGGGCGGAAGTATTGAAAGCGATGGCACGGGCACGATTTTGACGACCGAAAACTGCCTTTTTGCTCCAAACCGCAACGCAAGATGGAGACACGCCGATTTTGAGGCGGCATTTGAGCGCGATTTTGGCGCAAAACGGACGCTTTGGCTGACGCACGGACACCTTGAAAACGATGACACGGACGCGCACATCGACACTTTGGCGCGTTTTTGCGACCTGCGGACGATCGCCTACACTGCTTGCGACGATCCAGCCGATCCGCACTACGAGGAGCTTCGCGCAATGGCGCAGGAGCTTGAAGCGTTTCGCACGATCGATGGCGAAGCGTACAGGCTTATCGCCCTGCCGCTGCCAAAACTCTATTTTGAAGGCGAACGGCTACCTGCCACATACGCAAACTTTTTGATCATTAACGGCGCTGTGATCACTCCTATTTACGGCGTTGCGACCGATGATCTAGCGATCGCCGCGCTTAAAACCGCCTTTGTTGATCGTGAAATCATTCCTCTAAACGCCGCCGTTCCAACCCGCCAGCACGGATCAATCCACTGCCTAACTATGCAGATACCAAAAGCCGTGCCGCTCTAGCCTTTTTCGCCCTTGCTTATGCTCCCATCGCGGGGCATTCGGCTTCCTTGACCCTCCGCAGTAACGGCTGGGGACAGCCTACTGCTCCGCGCAAGCTCAGAATGACATGGGCACAATCTATTTTGTCGTATTCAATTATTTTTTCTTCAATGTGGAATAATAGAGTAACATATTATCTACTTCTTCCATCGATTTTACGCTTATCCATAGATTGATTTTTTGATCCCATCCACTATTTTTAGGATTATCTATTATGATTTCGGCAATATATCTATTATCAAAATAGTATATATTCCATTCATATACTCTATCTAAAATTTTTGATCTTTTGGTTGCGGCTTTATGATCATATTTTTCGGGTTCTGAGGGATGATTGCCAAAATATAATCCTCCGATCGTTATTTTATTAGAATTGATGTAATAGACAACAGAATCAAGCTTTGGATCAAACACTTCGATCTCATAATCGTTAGGCAATAAAATAGAATAACTATTCTCTTTTAACTCTTTTACGGACAGATTTTCGTTAAGAGTTTTATCCTCTTTGGCGAATACCTTTCATCTGCCAATAAAACAGACAAAACTGCTAGAAATAACAAACATTTGATACTACTATTTATCCACATGAGATTGCCTTAACTATTTCATTATCATACATATAATCCTCCAAAAAAGTAGTATTTCATTCTACAATTTCGATCCTTGACTCCCTTTTCGTGCTATACTTGCCACATGACTATACAACAAACCGTAGAAATTCCAGCCAGCCGCAGACTGACGATCGAAGTCCCCCGCGAGGTTCCGTTGGGGCGGGTCGTCCTCACCTTCACGCCCAAACCCAAAAGCATCGAACAGGAAAAACCCGTAAAATCGGCTACGCCGCACGCTGACTTTCTTTCAGGCATACTCGACAGATCGACTACGCCAGTCACAGACCGACTCGCTGGTGTAGCCGCCCATCTTGGAGAAAAATCCGCAAAATCGGTTACGCCAATTACGGACTTTCTTTCGGGTCTTTGCGCCAGTGCAGGAGACATCACCCTTGAACAAATCCGCGAAGAACGGCTAGTCAACAAATACCTGAAATGAAAGCTCTGATCGACACCAATGTCATTCTTGATGTGATATTGCACCGCGTTCCGTTTTTTGACGATGCGCACGCCATTTTCGAGTTGATTGAACAGCACCGTTTTGTTGCCTGCGTTTCGTCTTCTGCAATGACCGATATTTTTTATCTGGTCAGGAGGGAGGTCAAAGACATCAAAATAGTGTATAGCGCGCTGGACAAACTGTCTTCTATATTCACCATCGCCCCAGTATTGGAAACCACCATCAAAAACGCCCTTTCGCTCCGGTGGAAAGATTTTGAAGACGCGGTTCAATATGTTACGGCACAGGAGAACAAAATTGACTGCATTATTACCCGCAACGCCGCTGACTTTGAGCTTTCCGCTGTTGCCTGCATAACTCCCGCAGACTTTCTCTCACGCTTTGCTACGGATCATCAATACTATTGATCGCCCTTTTCGTGCTATACTTGCCGCTATGACTATACAAAAAACCGTAGAAATTCCAGCCAGCCGCAGACTGACGATCGAAGTGCCTCGCGAAGTGCCGCTAGGGCGGGTCGTCCTCACATTCACGCCCAAACCAGCCAAAAGCGTCAAAACCAAAAGCACCAAAACCAAAAGCACCAAACCAGAAAAGCCCCATTGGACGCCCGAACCGCCCCTTCCCCGCGTGCATACGCTCGAGGAGGCGATCGCCCAAGCCGAAGCCCAAGCCGCCCGCCGTTTGGCTGATCCCTCGATCCCGCTTTTTAACGGTATGTGGGGCTGCCTCAAAGACAGCAAAGCGTTTGAAGGTGATCCTGTCGCCATTCAGCGGGAGATGCGTGATGAGTGGCCCGACTAAATTTGTCTTTGACACCAACGCCGCACTGGTTGGCATAAAGGCAGCCACATCTGTAGAGGAAGCAAGCGTGAATTTATCAGGCTCGCTTCCCTTTATCAGCGTCATCGTCCGTATGGAGCTTCTGGCTAAACCCGGGCTGCAACCTGACGAATTGGCAAAAATCGGCGCTTTTCTCGACAGCGTTACCGTAGTCCCGCTCACAGAGGAGATCGAGGAAGAAGCCATCGCTATCCGCCGCGACGCGAAGCTCAAACTGCCCGATGCCATTGTTGCCGCCACCGCCGTCAAGCTGGGCGCTATCCTGCTCACCAACGACCGCGAATTCACCAAAAAACCCATATCCGCCCTCACCGTCCGATCCCTTATATAGCGCACTTCCCTTATATAGAAAAAACCCACTTATAATCACCTTCAACCCTCTTTTAATCTCTACTAACCCAATCAACTATATTGTCTTTTAAGCTAAACTTGACTATGTTACGCGCCATAGTTTGGATTGCATTCGCGATCCGCGCTATACCTCACAAAAAGGAACGAGTATGAACTACTCTTTTAAGGCTACATTGGCTGGCGGCTTGCTCGCTTTCGGCGTTCTGAGCGGCGTCTCTTTCGCAAAAGAAGATGCGTTGCCCGAAATCAACCTGCAAAAGTCGCCTTGGACGGTGATCGCGCTGGAAAAGGGCTTTTTCAAAGCCGAATTTGACAAGGTCGGCACAAAAAAGGTTACCTTGATACCGCAAGGCGCGGCTGAATTGTTGGGCGCAGAGTCGGCGGCTGTCGGCGGCGGTGCGCTTGCTATTGCGCAGCGAATGATCTATCCTGCGACCGTCCATCGCTCAAATGGCTTAGACGCTGTGATCGTCTGGCTCAGCGAGCCGTCAAATCGCTACCGCACGCCTATTTTAGCCGCTGCGGACAACAAAAAGATCAATACGATCAAAGACCTAGACGGGCAAAAGTTCGGCTCTAGCCGCATCTCTTGCTACTGGTCTGCGCCGTTTGAAGCACTAAACAAAGCGGGGCTGCCATTCACTTCGCGCACCAACAAAAATGGTCGCGTCCGCCACGAAAACATCGACAACTCGGCTGTGGCGATCACGGCTGTGCTCACGGGCGATACGGCGGCTACTGCGGTGCACCTCGCCGCTCCAGCATTTACAGCGCCTTGGCTTTCGGGCAAGTTCAAAATCGTAGCTAGACCTGCTGACGACGGCGTTTATGTCAATCACGGCGGGCGCGTAAGCTACTTCGCAAAACGAGATTTTGTCAATAAATATCCATCGGTAGTCAAGGCTTTCCTGGCAGCCCGCGAGCAAACGCGCGAATGGACTTACGATCATGTCGATGAAGCCGCTCAAATCGTGGCAAAAGAGACGAGAGTGCCTCTTGAGGTTGCCAAGTTTCAGATCACGCACTTGGGCGAGTGGGACTTTATGGGCGGCGAAGCAAATGCCGATCGCGCAAGAGCTTCGGTCAAGGCTTTCCAAAAATACTATGTCGAAAACGGCGATGACATCTTGACAGATAAACATCTCACCGACGCGCAGATCGACACATTTATCGATGGCAGATTTTTTGTAGGCGGATCGTACTCGATCTATAACTGATCAGTTGATTTAGTATGTACGGGTTTTTACCCAACCTCAATGGAGAAGAAGGGCTTTAATGATGAGCCAAGAAATATCGTTAAGTGTGCACACGCTGCACAATACACAGGTATCAAACGCAATAATTTCGCGCGTTCAACTGTTTTTTTCGCGCAAGTTATATATCGGTTTGTATTTACCGCTGATCATTCTTGCCCTTTGGCAAACTGCCAGCACATACGAATGGATTGATCGCGTCTTTTTGCCAAAACCTCTTGAAGTCGTTACGGCGTTTTGGTATATGCTGTGGCAGCAGGAGCTTTTGTCGGATATTTTGATCAGTCTTGAAGTTGTTGCGCAAGGTTTTCTATATGGTGCAATTGTTGCCATTTTGCTTGGAATTGCAGCGGGTTTGTCAAAGAGAGTTGAGCTATTTTTCGCACCCACGCTCAACACGCTTCGGCACATTCCGACTATCGCGTGGTTTCCGCTGATCGTCGTCTGGTTGGGGCTTGGCGCACCCGCGAAAATCTTGATCCTCGCAAAATCGGTCTTTTTCCCTGTATTTTTGAACACCTTGCAAGGCATTCGCAGCGTAGATAAAAGCTATCTTGAGCTTGCTAGTGTCTTAAAACTTTCAAAGTGGCAGCTTGTGCGCAAAGTGATATTTCCCGCCATTTTGCCGTCGATCGCAGTTTCGCTCCGCTATTCGGCGGGGCTTGCGTGGGCGTTAGTAGTGATCGCAGAGGGGTTAAGCGGACTGTATGGATTGGGCTTTCTCATCTTTCGCGCACAACAGCTATTTATGACCGAACAGCTCCTAGTCTGCATGGTTTTAATCGGCGCGATCGGCTATGCGATTGACAGATCGCTATATTTTGCTCAACGAAAACTAATGAAATGGAAAACGGATTGATGAGTAAGTTTTTCATAAGGAGTTTTTAATGTCGGGCAACATACAAAATAGCGACAAAAATCGCAGTCGTTTGCTTGAAATTCGCAACTTTTCCAAAAGCTATCCGCTCGAAGATGGCAAAACATTTACGGCGGTTTCGCACGCAAATTTCACAGTCGAAGCGGGCGAATTTGTAACGATCGTAGGACCTTCAGGCTGCGGCAAATCGACGATTTTGCGCCTGATCGTGGGGCTTGACAGCGATTACGAGGGCGATATTTTGCTCGATGGCAAACGCGTTGAGGGCACAAGTCTCACGCGCGGCATTGTCTTTCAAGACCACCGTTTGCTTCCTTGGCTGACGCTTAAAGAGAACATCGCGCTTTCGCTTTCGTCTGCCGACAAAACGGCAGAAGAAAAGGCGCGAATCGTGGCTGATCACATCGCGCTTGTGGGGCTAAACGGTTTTGAAAGCAACTATCCGCACCAGCTTAGCGGCGGTATGGCGCAGCGGGCGGCGATCGCCAGAGCGCTTGCACCTGAACCTGAGATTTTGCTACTAGACGAGCCGCTCGGTGCGCTAGACGCTTTCACGCGAATGCGGCTGCAAGAGGAGTTGCAACGGATCTGGAGGGTTGAGGGAGTCAGTATGGTGATGGTAACGCACGATGTGGAGGAGGCGATATTTTTGAGCAACAAAATCCTCGTAATGAACACAAATCCTGGGCGGATCGTAGCGGAATTTAAGGTCGATCTGCCCGAACCGCGTGATCGCGCAGGCAGCGATTTTGCCCTGATCAGGCGCAAAGTATTTGAGGCGATGCACGATAACGCGGCGGTAAAAGAGCCGCTCGTCGAATACGCAATATAAGGAGAACGAATATGTCGAAGGTTTTAGCCTCATTTGACGAGGCGTGGGCGGTTACGCAGAGCTTAAGCGCGGAGCTTGCGAAGACAGCGGTGGAGCGCGATCGTAAGGGCGGCACGGCGAAAAAAGAGCGCGATCTCGTGCGTGCAAGCGGGTTGCTGAACTTTTTCATCGCTAAAGAGCACGGCGGCACGGGCGGCACTTGGGCGCAGCTTGAACGCATTATCCGCGAGTTTGCCAAAGTCGATAGCTCGATCGCGCACCTCTATGCGTTTCACAACTACCAGCTTGCGACCGTGCGGCTATTTGGCACGGCGGAGCAATGGACAGCGCTGCACAAAAACACGGTGCAAAACGGCTGGTTTTGGGGCAACGCGGTCAATCAGATCAGAGCTGATTCGATCGCCACGCACAAGCCAAACGGCGACTACGAGTGGAACGGCGTGAAAAGTTTTGCGAC
>BNUO01000050.1 GCA_025997415.1 Campylobacterota bacterium | reverse complement strand
CCAAAGCACGAAGCCTCTTTACCTGTTCTCTTGATACGGTGTTGTCCTCTTTTGCACTGAACATTGTGGTTTCCTTTCGATGACCCTTTTCTAGCGAAAAGTGTCATTGAAATGATTGGCAGGGACAGGAATGACAGGGAGGGCGATCGGAATGACAGAGAGGGGAGGGCTATCAGTATGAGAGGAAGGGTGGGATTTTAAGGATAGTTTAAGCGCTAATTGTTGGAAATTGTGGTATATATGGATACCTTTCAAGGAGGTTACTATGAAAAAGTTGAATGACTGGGAGATGAGATTGCGGGTCAAGCCCGCAATGACGAGAGCGCCCGCAATGACAGGGAGGGCGCTCAGAATGACAGGGTTGAGGGCATTGCTGGTGGTGGGGTTGTTTGCCCTGTTGCCTGTTTCGCTCCAAGCTCTGCAGATCTTTGTCGTTGCTGACCAAACAGGTATCAACGGCGCTCTTAACAATACAAACGCCAATCCTGCGCTTGTCCGTGCAAACGCTCGGCTTGATATTCGCGTGCGGGCATTACTACGCAACATCCCACCCTCAAATGATAACTGGGGTTGTACCTCCTATACGATCGCTAGCACTGGCAAAACTTACTACTACAACCATGCCAATAGCCGTGTCCTAGTGCCTAACGGAACAACTCGTACAACGCCTACCCGTACTTCCGGCGACTTTCCTACCCTGATTGCAGCGCCAAACGGCGCAAACGGTCAAAAAATTGAAATTAAGATTAACTTTTACTCGGGCAATCTGTCGGGCGGACAATGTAGCGGCGCAAAACAAGCAATAGATAACCCAAATTCAGGAGACCCATACACTTTTAGCGTGTGGATACAGATTACCCAAGCCCAAAAAAATATCGATCTGTCCCTGCGAAGCTCCAGAAATATCAAAGGCGATATGAAGGTGATCGGCAATACTGCGGTTTGCATACCCGCGACAGACCTAGGCGGGAATAACTACAACCACTATTACGACAAGACCACTGGCGCTAATGCCAACAACAAGGGCAGACTTTACAGTTCTACCGATCTGTGTCAAAATCCGCAAAAATCACGGTACGCGGATCAAGAAGATGACAATCTGATGTACGCTTTTATCGATAAAGACGGCAATCTAATCGCCTCGATCGATAAATCCAACACTATGGCGCAACTGTCAGATCTGCCCATAAATGCAAAGATCGTAGAGGCAAAGCTCTACTGGATCGGCAGAGTTGCCAACAAGCTGCGCAACACGGGCGAGATGCCCAACAACATCACCACAAACTGCAACATCAGAAACGATGGCTCGTTATTTTCTACCAACTGTGGTTTCGGCAACGAAGGCGACAGCACTACCTCCGCTGCCGCATTGGGTATGCTTGATAATTATGTCAATGGCGTAGAGCTAAGAGTTCCGGGCAGAGAAGAATATGCACCTGTTAAGCCCGATTTTGTCTACTATAGCCCAAGCGATGATACTTTTCACTATATGGCAAATGCCGATGTAACGGATCTGATCAACCCCAATGCACAGATGGGCGAGTACTATGTACAGGGTGTCAATACCAAGTTGCACGGCTACAATCACGGTACTTATGGCGGCTGGATGCTCTATGTGATCTACGAAAACAAAGACGATACTGCCGAGACATTTAAGAATATTACTGTATTTGATGGCTTGAAGCACACAGAGAGCGGGGTTGAATTTGAGATAGGAGGCTTTAGAACTCCGATCGCGCAAGGAGCCGATGTCGAAGCCACGCTGTTTTATCTTGCGGGCGATGGCGATGCAACCGAGAAAGGCGACTGCTTTAAGTTTAACTGGCCCGACAGCAGCGCAAACTGCTCCCAGTCCCTAGTTACAGGATATACGCACTCAGGCATTGCCCTACGAGGAAAAGCGGTATATATAGGCGGCAAAGGCATTAGCGATGCAAATGCGTTTAACGCGAGCGTTACTTACGGCGGAATTCCTAATTCTGGTGGCATTGCCAACTCAGACGGAGCAGCCTTTCGAGGCAACCCACAACCCGGATCGCTTCCTAGCTTCGGCTATACGCAGGGTTTTGATCTACACACCTACAACATCAAAAATGTACTTGGCAACAATCAACAAAAGACGCGGGTTATTATGAGAGCCAATGGCGACTACTTCGCCCCTAGTTTTCTTGCACTTGCTACCCAGATCCATGCGCCCAATATCTCCGAGATGTTACAGGAAGCAAAACTTAGCGCCTGCACAAATAACAAGAATATCAAAGGTAGGACGATGGACTATACGCTTACCTTTACAAACACGGGCAGCGAACGGGCGTACAATATCGCTATCCACGCCAATTTAGACGATTCGGAGATGGGAGATTTGATCGATCTATCCAAAACGCGCGTTGACGGCATTTATCGGGTCAATGGCACAACCGAAGAGCGCATAGATCCGTCGATGTTCACCTGCGCAGTAACGGAGGGGGGGCTTGTGGCGGTATGCTCACAGAAAAGTACCAATCCTCCGACAGATGCACAAACGATGGACATTGGCGAAACATACCGAATGAAATACTCCGTTACCTTTGCCGATAACGCTAAGCTAAGCGATGTGATCGAAAGCTATGCCAGCAACGCGCAACTTGTGTATTGGAACTATACAACGAGACAACAGATGGAGGTTGACGCGATCGTGAAAACTCCGTTTAGGCTTGCGGCGAATGATTGCAGAACGCCTAACTGCCTCGATCCGAAGTTGGCTATTCCTGTTATGACGACAAGGACAGGAGGAGGTGTTGGCGATGAGGGATACTTTATCATTAAACCCTCGCAGAGTGAATATGGCAAATATCTCGATGTCAATGACTCCTTTAACGAGCCGTTTTTGGCATACTGCGCAGGGATAAGCGCTTATAACGCTTCGGTAGCAACAGGCAAAAAAGATGAAGATCTGATAGAGGTTTATCTGCCTCTGCCAATGTCCGATCCCGATGATAGCGGGAAGCCATACGACAAACCCAATAGTAACTTTGCGTTTGGGCAACTTACTGGCAACCCAGTAACCAATGGCGCAAGTGGCTTTTACCATCAAGGATACGAACGGATTATGTTCGATAGAATGGAGATGGACCCCCTAGAAACGAACCCCAAAACCGGTGTCATTATTGGCTTGGGTCCAAAAGAGGGTGGGATCTACAACTTGCGTATCAATATCAGCGATCTCTCGCTTCACCAGTCGATGTATGTCGATCGGCACGGTAACCCGGGTCAATTTGAGTTTTCCAATATCAATCTGGTCGGTACAAGTTTTGCGATCGATAGGGACGCAAGCGGATTCTATTGCGCCGGTTATCCTTTGCCAACTTTTGGCTTCTACGATCAGATCGCCAAGTCGCCCACAGCAGGACTCTGCATAGCGAAGCCGCTGGTGTTCAAACAACTTGAGCGCTACAAATACCTAGATACAAGCAAGCACACGGATCTAAAAGATAGGAAGTTCTACGAGTCCTGCTCGCAGGTTAAATCTCGTAACGAGAATGAGAAAAATGGCTTTTACCTGATCAATCCGCCCGATAATACGCGCATTCCTTTTGCTGCGGACTGCATTATGGAAGATACCGCCGCAGGCAAGGAGCACCAGTACATCACAACGATCTTTATGGCGTTCGATGCGAGAAACGCCTATGTGCCCGAATCGATGCTCGAAAACACCTGCACCGATCTGGGGCTGGCGTTTTTTGTCCCTACAAATAAGAGCCGTTTTGAGAATATGAGAAACTATCTCGTCTCAAACAAAGACGGCGCAGAGGGCTGGGCGGGATATGTGGGAAATCTCTACGAATGGGAGACGCAGAATATGCTTTTCTATGGCTCAGGGTCGTTGGGAAACGCCTATGGTACTCGTCTAGTGTGGCCCTACGGACCGTTTGGGGTCTTCGCAGATAAAGAGGGAGAGGGTACAAGCTCATTTGACGCGGATAAACACGGAAAAGGCAAAGCTCCGCATAGCCCCGGTATGAACTCTAAAAACCCTAGTGAGCCTCCAACGGCAACAATGGGACACTACGGCTGGGTAACGATCTTTGATGACGCTACTCCTATCGGGACGCAGATCCGCACCATGATGCAGAAGATGGAGGGGCTTTCGACATCATCTCTTGATAAAACCTGGTGGATTGCCGATGAACCCAATACAGACCACCCGGAACCAAACGGCGACTACGATAGAAAGACATGGCTCGGCTATGCGTTTGATGATACAACAGGCGATTTTGAGTATCTCAACGACACATATGTCAAGGACTTCACGGCAACCAACCTGCCGCGCTATACGCACCATAGCTACGCTTGCGTAGGTTTGGATAGCTACTTTCCGATCAAGCGAACGCGGATCAGCGACTTAGCCGTATGGGAAGCCGCAGGCGCAAGCGCAAACGATCAGAAGATCTATACCAAGATGGCTGATAGCGAGATCAATCTCAAGATCGGCGCGAAACCCGAAGATGGCGAAGCGGAGGGGAGGGAGCTTGAGGCGCGAGTTTGTGCGCGAATTGTGGAAGAGTCGCCGATCGGAAGCGGCAAATATACGGCGATCACCGGTTGGCAGTTTGTGGATTTTGCGGGCGAGAAAGCGAAGGATCTGACGATTGGCAAAACCGACAGAGCGGTGAGGCAGGCGGTTGTGGAAATGCGCTATATGTTGGCAGCCAATGACGCTGTAACGGCTGGCAGCGATGGCAAGCCTGTCTATCCTGATTGCGGCAATGACACGGCGGTGTGGGATACATTTGTCGATCCGAAAACGGGAGCAGAAAAGACAAAGACATACTCGCTCGATAGCTTCTCGGTTCGCCCTGCGGCGTTTGTAGCTACTGATACAAGCAAGGTGTTTATCGCGGGTGAGGCGTACAAACACGAGAGCGGCAAGAGCGATCCCATCGCTATCACGACAAGCGCGGGTTATACGCAAGGGGTATTTACCAGCGGGGACAGCGGTCTGATCGTGAAGGGCAGCGACAAGGCGGTGATTGAGAGTAAGTTCAATCAGGGCGATCTGATCACGACGATCGGCTTTGTCAATGGCGTTTCGGAGATCAACATCTCGTATGATGAGGTGGGCGAGGTGATCCTCAATGTTACGGATAAGCTATGGACGGTTAGCGACGCAACGCCGGGCGACTGCCTTGCGGGTAGTTACGACACAACTGTGCCGAATACGAAATACGGAACGGTGAAAGATCCGAATAAGCCGAGCGAAGGGGACAATCCAAATAGTTGGAAGGTTGGCTGCTGGGTTGGTGTTGAGCCTGACGGCAATTTGACGGCGGCGGTTCGGTTTGTGCCGCACCACTTTAGGGTTGCGCAGTTTGAACTCAATAGCTCAACGGCGATTGGTAGTGGCGGTAGTGGCGGCAGCTTTACCTACTACGCAAACGAGGGCGATGGACAGTCGCTGGGAGTCAATCTCGCTCTGATCGCGCTCAACGCAAAGGGCGCGACGACCAAGTTCTACAACTATTCGGCAGCAACGCCTGCGACAGAGGGCAACTACAGCCAATGGATGGATTATGAGCTTGACTTCTCGGATCTGGACAACCGAGACACGATCGATGAGTTGAAAGCAAAAGGCGCGACACTATGGGGCAGTAAAGACAGATGGGATTCGAGTATCTGGACGGCGGGCGAGGCAAACAGAACGGTTGAGATTAACTTCAATCGATCGGTTACTGTGCCGCTTAAACCGCTGGGAGTGAAGGCAGCTGACATCAACCTTTCGGTTTCGGACGCGGACGCTCGTACGGGCGTGGGAAGCGGCAGCGGCATTGACGCGAAGTTTTACTACGGTCGTTTCTATGCGCCAAAGTCATCGACAACGGGATCGCCCGCAACTGTACAGCTATTTACGGAGCTTTACTGCCCGCAAGGCTGCAAGCTCCCCGGTGTTTTGGCATTTACAACGAAGGTGTCTGACGATCGGGATTGGCAGCGGGTTGAAGACACGGTGAGCGAGGCGAATGTAACGGTGGTGATCGGCAGCACGGATCAACTCGTTAGCAGTATCAAGAGCGGCGGCTCTGCTAACATTGGCTATCCGATAGGCGCGGCAAATCCACGACCGCGCGAGTTTCCTGTACACCTAAGCGTTCCGCCTTACCTCTGGCACCACCCGTTTGGCGTGGGTTACAAAGAGGTTAGGCTTCCCGCAAATCTGAGTGTTGCCGCAACGAGACGAGACTGCTTTGCGCACCCGTGCTCAAGCGTTGAGTTCCTGCCGACACGAACCGAGCAGTGGGGCGGCGTGGGCGATGCCGAGACGGATCGATCGTTCAAAGATGACGCGACTCAAGAGAGAACGCCGCAAAGGATCGGCTGGTGAGAAAGGGATTTACTATCGCCGAAACGATCGTTACGATTGTGCTGCTGGCGATCGTTTTTACCGCGATTCCTACGATCTTGGAGAAGGCAACGGAGTCGGATATAAACTCGATGGAGGGGGAGGCGCTTTACAATGCGGCGGCGTTGCTAAACCGTGTCATTTCGCTGCCGTATAACAGCGCGCTTGATGAAAACAGTACGCATTTGATCGCCAACTGGACGGGGAGCGGTTGCTCCGACCCCGCCTATGGTATCAACGGCGCGTCCGTGCGAGTTGGAACTGTGGCTTTCAACCCAAAAGAGTTTCGCAAGTGCAGCGAACCGATCGCCGCGCTTGATTCTTTTGCAAACATAACGCCGCAGATGGCGATCAACCATTTTGACGGTTACGAAGACGACAGCTTGACCGATCGCGGCTACAAGCTCAAGGTTAGCGTTTTGTATTTTGACAATGGCGAGAGCACGGATTGGAGCAGGTGGGAGAAGGGCGCGACGGCGGCGACGAAGAATCAGCTTCTGGTTACCGTTACAGCGCTCTATGCCGCAAGCGACGAGGAGATTGGTAGGCTACACTATGTGGTTAGCAATGTGGGGGGTTGGAGATGAGCCCGACAAAACGGCGCGGATTTACGCTGATTGAACTGGTCTTTTCGCTGGTGATTATTGCGATCGTGGGAATGGTAACGACCGAGATTATTTCGCGGGTTTATGAACGATTTGCGATCTCACGGGAGATGGAGCTGGCGCAGGGCGAAATGCGGCGCGTGCTTGATCAGATCGGGGCAAGGTTTCAGTATCGTGTCAAAAACAGCGCGATCGGAAGGAACACGATAGCGGCAGCGGGAACGGACGAGATTATCGCAATCGATGATCCTGCGCTTGTACAGACGGTAGTGGGCGGCGCAACGGGCTTCGATATGCTGGAGTGGGTTCAGATCGCATACGAATCACAGCGCGGCGGCGTTATTCCGACTTGCGGTGTCTCCCTCTACGATGGCTGGAGCGGTGTGGCGCTGGCAGGCGCTGACAGCAAAATGACCCTGCCATTTAGCGATCTATGCGCGGCGCTAGTCATTGAGCGTAATGTGATGGGTGTAACCGCTGGAGCGGGTCCGATGGGTGATGCGCATTTTGGGACGAATGAAAACTCACCCGTTGTACTGGTCTATGCGGGTAGAGATGGGCGCGGCGACTACTTCAGCGGACAGGCGCAGCTTGCCAATTGGAACTGGAAGCTCGATGGCAGTATGAGCAACTACGCTGGCATTGGCTGGTCTGGAGTTGTGCCGGGAACGATGGAGTCTAACCTCTCCCTTCCGCACGGTACTGACAATAAACCGCAAATGGCGGTCGATAGCAGCCGATTTCGATCGTACTTTTTCACCCGTGAAGCAAATGCGCTCTGGGTTGATGCAGATAAGCGTCTGAAACTATACACCCACTATCAGCCGTGGCATGGCGATACTGGCAATGGAAGCTATAAAAACGGTCAGGAGTCGACTCTTTTGGAGCATGTAACGCGCTTTTTGTTTAGCGAACGAGGAGGCGTTGTACGGCTTGTACTCTGCGTAGAGTCTCCTGATCTGATGGAGTTGTTGGGCGATAACGCGCCCGTTGAGTTCTGCCGAGAAAAGGTTGTACTATGAGACGAGGTTTTTCACTAATCACGGGGATTTTTATGATTGTGGCGATCGGCGCGTTGGGGATCGCAGTTTTGAACCTTGCGGCGACAAGCGAAATCCAAAAGAGCGAGGCGTTTTTGCGGGTGCAGGCGGAGCTTTTGGCTAGAAGCGCAACGGAGCATGCTGTGTATCTGTTACAGCTAAATCCTACCTCTGTTCCTGATATATACGAGATCAGAGCCGATCCATTTACGATCACGGTAACGCGAAAAGTGATAGCCAATACCGATCCCGACTTTGCCGAGCTTGCGGGAACGGCGCTGATCGATGTGGTTGTGGAAGTGCGAGACATTACAATGACGGATCTTGAAATGCCGATTCGTTATGCCAGAAGGACGGTACAGCGACCATGAAAAAAGCATTTACATTTTTGGAGGTTATTATCGTCATCGTGATCGTTGGCATTTTGTCGATGATCGCCGTGCCGTATCTGCTTGACGACGAAGACGGGTTGGAGGAGGCTAGGGAGCAGATCATTCGTCATATTCGCTACGCGCAACATCTAGCGGTGATGGACGATAAGTTTGTGCCAAACGATACAAACTGGAGAATGCGGCGCTGGCAGATCAAGTTTGACGCTGCGCCCGAAGTTCGCTACGCGATCTTTTCCGATCAGGGCGTTCCTGACGGAGTGGCGATCGACGCGGAGTGCGCCCGCGATCCGCTGACAAGGCGGTATTTGCGCTCCGATTCAACCGACGCCGATCTCAACTCGCCCGACCTTGACCTTGCAACGCGCTATCGGATCGCAAGTGTGAGTATGACGGCTCCGTTCGGCAGCTACGCTTCGTTTTTTCCGGCAGTGCCACTTAGCGCACTCTACTTTGACGAGCTGGGCAGACCGATGGGTGTTACAACCGCTGTAGTTGGTTATGACGAACAACATTATCTTAGTCGTTGCCTCCCCAGCTTCCCCATTGCCTGCCCTAGCGATAATTGGGGCAAAATCACGCTAACCCACGAAAACGGGAAAATGGCGAGTATCTGCATTGAACCAGAAAGCGGCTATGCGAGCAAGTGCGATTAAAACATTCTCTATTCCCCTCATTTCCCTGACAAAAAACGCGCTATCATTTCAGCAAGGAGCGAACGATGACCGCGATCTATTTTGATACACGCGAAGTTGCAGAGAGGTTTCAAAGTCTTGGCTTTGATACCAAACAGGCAAACGGGATAACGGACATACTGCGAGACACCGCGTCCGCTAGTGCAGATAACCTTGCAACAAAAGCCGACATCATAGAGCTTAGGGGCGATATGACCACGCTTGGGGGCGACATATCCACTCTTAGAAGCGATCTAAAAGCAGTCGAAACTACGCTTGACGCGAAGATCGACAGAGTCGAAACGACGCTTAGGAGCGACATATCCACTCTTGACGCAAAGATCAACAGAGTCGAAACGGCTCTTGACGCCAAGATCGGCAGGGTTGAAACATCGCTTAGAGGCGATCTAAAAGCGGTCGAAATGGCGCTTGACGCAAAGATCAACAGGGTCGAAACAGCACTTGGAGCAAAGATCGACAAACTCACTTGGATACTCGGCGTTATTACCGCAGGTGTGCTTTCGTTAATCCTCAAAGCATTTCTCTAAGCCCCATTTGTCTATTGACCCGATTCTAACCATTAACATTCTACAATGCGTCTTTTTTGGAGGCGCATTTTGCAAAACAGAGTGGTTTATCCGGGCACATTCGATCCGATCACCAACGGACACCTTGATGTTACGAGGCGAGCGAGTGCGATCTTTGACGAGGTGATTGTGGCTGTGGCGGAAAACCACGACAAACGACCGATGTTTAGCGTTGATGAGCGCGTCGAAATGGTGAAGCTGGCGACACAGGCTTTGACGAATGTACAGGTTACGCGCTTTGGATCGCTTCTGGTTGAGTGCGTCAAAGAGCAGAAAGCGCGGGTGATTATGCGCGGGTTAAGGGCGGTGAGCGACTTTGAGTACGAGCTTCAAATGGGCTATGCAAACGAGAGTCTTGATCCTGAAATTGAAACGATCTATCTAATGCCAACGCTTCAATACGCCTTTATCAGTTCATCGGTGGTGCGTTCGATCTTGCAACACAAGGGCGGCATTGACAAAATTGACAAACTCGTTCCGTCAGTCGTGGCAAACTACATCAACACAAAAAAGGGATAACCGCTATGTATATCGCAATCGAGGGGATCGACTACACGGGCAAAAGTACGCAGATTGAGGCGTTAAAACAGCATTTTCCCGACGCCATATTTACGCAGGAGCCGGGCGCAACGCCGCTTGGTGAGCAGCTTCGTGAGCTTGCGTTGCATACGAAGATGCACAATCTTGCGCGATCGTTTATCTTTCTTGCCGATCGCGCCGAGCATATCGCGCAGGTGGTTGCGCCGAGTCGAGCCGAGAAGATGATCATCTCCGATCGCAGTCTGATTTCCGGCGTTGCGTATGCGGGTGATTTGGCGGAGATGGCGCAGCTTGTGGCGGTCAATCGTATGGCGGCGCACGGCGTTTTGCCCGATCTGGCGGTGATACTGAAAATCGACGACACCAACACGCTTTTAAGGCGAATGGCGAACCAAAAACCCGACGAGATCGAAAAAGAGGGGCTGGACTATCTGCTCAAGGTGCAAGAGGGGTTGATCGCGGCAGCGGAGGCGTTGGGGATTCCGTTTGAGACGATCGACGCGGCGCTTCCGCAGAGCGATATAACCGAAAAAATTAAGGAGTTGATCGATGATTACAGCGCTTAGAGGTATGAAAGATATTATCGACGAAGCGCAAAAATATGAGCAAATCATTGCCGTTGCAAGTTCGGTTGCCAGACGATTTGGCTTTGGGTTTATAGAAACACCGCATTTGGAAGAAACTGCGTTATTTAAGCGTTCCGTTGGCGAAAGTTCGGATATTGTCGGAAAAGAGATGTACGAGTTTATCGACAAGGGCGGAAACGCCGTCTGTTTGCGCCCCGAAGCGACAGCGGGGGTCGTGCGGGCGTTTGTGGAAAAAAAGCTCGATCGCACTAGCGGCGTGAAGCGGTTTTTTTATACGGGCGCGATGTTTCGCTACGAACGACCGCAAAAGGGGCGGCTGCGGCTCTTTCACCAGTTTGGCGTGGAGAGCTTTGGCGAGGTGAGTGCGCTGGAGGACGCGAGCGTGATTTTGCTGGCAAAACAGATCTTTGACGAACTGGGAATCGCGCACACTCTGGAGATCAATTCGCTAGGCTGCGAGGCGTGTATGCCGCCCTTTCGCGCGGCGCTGACCGAGTTTTTAACGGCGCACGGCGGGGAGCTTTGCGAGGATTGTATGCGGCGCAAGGACGAAAACCCGATCCGCGCTTTGGACTGCAAAAACCCTGACTGTCAGACGATCTACCGCGACGCGCCGTTGATTGGCGACTATCTGTGCGAAAGCTGCCGCGCCGATTTTGCGCAGTTGGAGCGCGCGCTGGCGGCAAACGGCGTGGAGGCGAGGCGCAACCACCGACTTGTGCGCGGGCTGGACTACTACACCAAAACCGCCTTCGAGTTTGTCAGCGCGGCGATCGGCGCACAAAGCGCGATCGCGGGCGGCGGTCGATACGACAAACTTGTGTCGTTTTTGGGCGGCAAACCCACGCCCGCTGTCGGTTTTGCGCTGGGAATTGAACGCATTTACGATCTCGTGCAGCTTGGCGAGACGGCGCGATCGGGCGTTTATATCGGTGCGCTGGACGCGGCGGGGATCGACAAGGTTTTTCAGATCGCGGCAGAGCTAAGAAAACGGACAACTGCGACAAGCGGGTATGCGGCGGCGAGTTTGAAGTCGCACCTGAAAGCGGCGGATCGCGCTAACGCAGAGTTGTGCTGTGCGATCGGCGAAAATGAGTTAAATAGCGGTACGATCTGGGTGAAAAATCTCGTTACGGGTGAGGAGCAAACGACGCAGATTGAGCGGTGGATAATGGGCGACACATTGTCATTCTGAGCGAAGCGAAGAATCTCTGCATTAACCAACAAACAAAAAAGGATTATCGATGAAAGATAAAGAGATTCCAAACGACTACGGACTGCCGATCTGGGGTGGTAATAATTTCGTTATCGAACGCGGAAAAGTATGTATAAATAGCGGCGCTAAACCTGCGATTTTAGATATTGTCAATGAGATCCGCACCGATGGTTACAGAGGACCGTTGCTAATGCGTTTTCCGCACTTAGTTCAAAAGCAGATCGAGAAACTTTACGGCGCATTTAATAAGGCTCGCAAGGAGTATAAATACAGCGGTAGATTTAGAGCCGTTTTTCCACTAAAAGTCAATCAATTTCCGAGTTTTATAGAGATTTTGATCGATAAAGGTGCGGCGTTTGGCTACGGTTTGGAAGCTGGAAGTAAAGCCGAACTAATTATCGCAATGGCTTATAACCAAGAGGGTGCGCCGATCACGGTAAATGGTTTCAAAGACGAAGAGATGATCTCGCTAGGTTTTATAGCAAAAGAGATGGGACACGATATAACTCTCACGATCGAAGGTCTGGGCGAACTAGAAACAATCCTAGAAATGCAGAAAAAAACGGGTGATCCAATGCCAAATATAGGCATTCGTATCCGCTTACATACCGCTGGAATCGGCATATGGGGCAAAAGCGGCGGGATCAACGCAAAGTTTGGTTTAACAAGCACAGAACTTATGCGAGCAGTCGTATTACTAAAAGAGTCAAAACAGTTAAATAAACTCACAATGATCCACTTTCATATCGGTAGTCAAATGGAGGACATTGCACCGCTAAAAAGAGCGTTGCGCGAGGCTGGAAACATCTACGCGGAACTGCGCAAAATGGGCGCGGAACACCTAGCGTCAATCAATTTAGGCGGCGGGCTTGCCGTAGAATACTCGCAAGACGCGCAGAGCAAAAGCGCCTCTTATTCGCTCCAAGAAGTTGCAAACGATGTCGTTTATCTTTTGAAAACCATCTGCGAAAATAAGGGCGTTAAAGAGCCGGATATTTTCACCGAATCGGGTCGTTACATAGCGGCAAGCCACGCAGTTTTGATCGCGCCCGTGCTAGAGCTTTTTAGTCAAGAGTATCAGGAAAAAGCACTTAACTTAAAGCCAGAAGGCAACCCTCCGCTAGTTAGCGAACTCTACGATCTATATACGACGATCAACGAGAAAAACGCGGCGGAATATCTGCACGATAGTATGGATCATATGGAATCCCTGCTCACACTATTTGATCTAGGATATATCGATCTCCAAGATCGCAGTAATACCGAAGTACTGGTACATCTGATCATTCGTAAAGCGCTTGATACCGCCGCACATTTAAGCGAGCGCGATCGCTTGCAACAACGCATTCAAGAAAAATACTTGGTCAATTTTAGTCTATTTCAAAGTCTGCCCGACTACTGGGGTTTGGGGCAGGAGTTTCCCGTAATGCCGCTTGATCGTTTAGACGCAAAACCGACGCGATCGGCAAGTTTGTGGGATATTACCTGCGACAGCGACGGCGAGATCACATTTAAGACAAAAAGACCGCTATTTTTACACGATGTCGATCTAAGCGAAAAGAACTATTTTTTAGCGTTTTTTATGGTTGGAGCATATCAAGAAGTTTTGGGTATGCGCCATAATCTTTTTTCGCACCCTACAGAAGCCGTCATTACAATTAGCGACGAGGGCTATCAGATCCAAGAACTTAAACCCTCCGCTAGTCTTTTGGACATTTTAGATGATATTGATTTCGATATTACCGATGTACAAAAACAACTCAAAAAACGGATCGAACGATCGGAGTTAATTCCCGAAGAAAAACGACAAGATGTCCTCGCCGAACTCTACCTCTACCTTAGCGAAAACGGTTACTTAAAAACCACCCGTTTGGTGTGATATTGCTAACGCTCCTACCCGATTGGGAGCGTAACCGTCCGTTGTCATTCTGAGGGAGTCTCCGCAGTAACGCGCCTTCGGCGCTACTGCACCGCACAACCGAAGAATCTCAAAGCAAATAGAGATTCTTCGCCTCATAATCTCTAGCGTGGTTACGCCGCTTTCTTTATGCAACCATCTGCTAGCTCAATGATTATATTGCCAATCTTTGCAAAATCAGGATTATGCGTAACCAAAATAATCGTTATGCCGTTTGTCTTGTTCAAGCGAATGATCAGCTCTTTAATCTCATCGGAACGCTTGCTGTCAAGGTTGCCGGTAGGCTCATCGGCAATAAGGATTTTCGGGTTATTGATAAGCGCCCGCGCTATTGCAACTCGCTGCATTTCCCCGCCTGAGAGTTGAGCGGGCAAATGATCTTTGCGTTTAGCAATACCGAGCATATCCATAATACTCTCAAGGTTTGCTTCGTTCGCTTTCAGCGTTATCGGCGGATTGTATCCTGCGTGGCGCGCGGCAAGCGTGCGCCCATTAGAGAGCATAAGGAGCGAGTAAAATGTCAACTATTACCAATAATCTGATAGAAGCCAAAGAGCTTACCAGAATATACACACGCGGTGCGGAAAAAATTGCCGCATTGAACAATGTGAGTTTTAATGTGCCGCAAGGAAGT
>BNUO01000049.1 GCA_025997415.1 Campylobacterota bacterium | reverse complement strand
GGCAAAATCACACCCGCCGTGTTGCCATTTGCAACCAGCGCCGAAAAGTACAGCGGCTCGTGCGCGTAGGCAAGTAGCAGCATTGCGCACAGGAGCGACGCGCCGGCGATCTGATTTGTCCAGAGTGCGCGGACGCTGTTTTCCACCGCCTCGTTGTCTCTGCGCCAGCCAATGAGTACAAAACTCGCAAAAGTTGTCAGTTCAAACAAGAGGAAAAACACGGCGATCGAATCAGCCGCCACAAGCAGATTCATCACGCCGATAAACGAGAGCAAAAACGCGACAAAGATCTGTCGTTTCATCTCGCTCGTCTGTTCATAGCCCATATAGGTGATCGCATAGAGCGCGATCAGCCCGCCGACAAAGCTGACGAGAAGCCACATCGCCAGCGTGAGGCGATCGACAAGCACGGCGGCAGCGCCCGCGAGTTCAAAGCCAAACAGAGAGCCGCCGATATAAAGCGCACCCAGTAGCGCGATCTGCGCGAGCGCGATCGATGCTGTGAGTTTGGAGCGGTATTTGAAACCCGCGAAGAGAAAAAATGCCAAGAGCGCGAAATCGAGCGCGGTCAATATGGGATCGAGCCAAAACGGAAGCGAAATACTAAGCGGCTGATCGTAACTAACGATGGCGAAGAAACACGCGCAGACGATCGCCGCAACCGATCCGATCGCCAGCGGCGCGTGAAAACGGGTGGGCAGAAAAGCGACAAAAAGCGCGGCGATAAACGGAAAATGGGTGAGCGCGTAAAAAGAGATTTGCACAGGCTAAATCGGTAGAGAGTTTGCGATCGCCTCGCGTAGCTGCATAATCTCTGCTTTGTGTTCGATGAAACTATCACGATTGGCAAAGAGACGCGCCGAAGTTTTCAGGATCGTCTCAACAGGCTCTAAGCCATTTTCGCGCATTGTCGCTCCCGTTTCGGTGATATCGACGATCGCGTCGGCAAGCCCCACAAGCGGCGCAAGTTCGATCGAGCCGTAGAGTTTGACAATCTCAACCGCCATCGCTTTTGCGGCGAAAAACTGCTTGGTGATATTGACCATTTTTGTTGCGACTTTGATGTGCGATCGTGTCGCCTCCAGCCGTTCGCCGCGACGCATTCCAAGCACCACTTCGCACTCGCCAAGCCGCATATCTAAAAGCTCCGTAACCAATGCGCCCTGCTCAAGAAGTACATCTTTGCCGCAGATTCCGAGATCAGCCGCGCCGTGAATGACATAGGTTGGCACATCTTGCGATCGAACGAGCAAAAATCGAAAACCGCTCGTCTGGAGTATGAGTTTGCGGTTTTCAAAGGCAAAATCTGCGCCGTAGATCGACTTGAATACAGCAAGCGTCTCGTCGGCAATTCGCCCTTTTGGTAGCGCTATGGTGAGCATTACAACTCCTTGATGATCTTTTCCATACCCTTGAATATCAGCGACTGATCGACGATCGCGCCGTTAAAAAACCGCGCCAAATAGCCGCCGTCGCCGCCTGTGAGTATAATCTCTTTGTGCCGCGCAACGACATAGATCGAACAGATCAGCGGCGTTACTACGCCATAACTGATCGCCTCAACGGTCGATTGGGGCAGTTTGGTCGTATCGACGGCGAAGTTGAGCGCTTTTTGCAGGCGCGGCGAGATTTGCGCGTAAAGCTGCTGAAACTTCGACAGCCCCGGATAGATGAAACCGCCCAAATGTAAGCCGTTTTGCATGACATCAACCGTGATCGCGCTGCCAGCATCGACAATCACGCCGTCCCTGACCGCCAGACATGCAACGGCGCGATCGATTCCAAGCCCGTGATACTCTGTATCCAAGCTGACAAACGGCTCAAGATCGACGACGGGATAGTGGGAGCTTAGCCGTTTAAGCGCCGCGTCATTAACGCTGATCGCATAGATCGCCTCGTCTTTTTCCAAACGAATATCGGGTTTTTTGTTGGCGGGAAACTTCCAGATCCGCCCTTTTTGCTTGAAGTGGTAGTGAGTATTGCCTATTTCGCACAAAACCATCAAACACTCCCGTTGAGTGCCAGCGGGTGGCAGCGTTCGACGCTTTCAAGCAGGTGCGGTCGTTCGAGGTGGGTGTAGATCTGCGTGGTGTTTAGACTGCTATGCCCCAAGAGTTCTTGCACGATCCGCAGATCCGCGCCTCCAACGATAAGCGCAGTTGCAGAGCTGTGCCGAAGCGCGTGCGGCGAAACGCCCAGTACGCGGCGGGTGATCTTGAAGGCAAAAACGCGGCTTAACGGTTTGCCCTGATAGTTGATAAACAGATACTGGCTGTATAGTTTTCGTTCGTTTAGGTAGTGATCTAGCGCAGATAGCGCCCGTTTTGCGATCGGCACAAGCCGCTCTTTTGCCCCTTTGCCGTGCCGAATCCGCAGCCAGCCGTCTTCGATGTCCTGTTTGCGTGCCCTAAGAGCCTCGCTGATACGGCAGCCCGAAGCGTAGAGAAAAACGATGAGCGCATAGTCGCGCAGCCCAATCCAGTTTGACCTGTCGATCGTCTCCAGCGCTCGTTCGATCGTCTCGTTGGTGAGGTATTTTGGCAGATGTTTTGGCACTTTTGCGCCGCGAAGTTTGAAGTTCTCTTCCGTCAAAAACTCCACATAACACCAGTCAAGAAAGTGGTTGATCGCGCTTAATTTGCGGTTTAGCGTTCGTTTGTTGTCAAATTGAGCCAAAAAATTGTAGATATGATCGGTTGTCAAAGCGTTCAAGTGTGGCGGGGCAAAATCGCTAAATTGCCGCAGATCGTTTGTGTAGGCGGCGATCGTAGGGGCGCTCAAACCCAAGACAATCTTGCAGTGCTGGATAAACTTTGCAACACTTTCGATCATCTCGTCCGCCATTCGATGATCTTGTTGTGGTAGTAGAGCCGATCGTTCGTTGCCAAAAGCACGGAGCGGATTCGATCGGGCAGTTCAAAAACAGTAACGGTTTTGAGGTTGTTTTCCAGCCGCACAATGTAGCCGCTCTGTTCGACCGCAAAGATCGCGCCATTTTTTTCGGCGGCGGCGATGAGGCGGGCGTATTGGATTTTGGTCTGCGCCTCAGGTTCGAGCAGTTCGTTTAGCCGCAACACCTCGCCATCTTGCGTAAATAGGTACAGTCCGCTCGGCAGCAGCTCAACGGCGCGGATCGCGTAGGATTTGCTCACGGTTGCCGCGCCAAACGAGACGATTTTGGTTGTTCCTGCGGCGATGATACGGCTGCCAACGCGCTTGAGAAAGATGAGGTTTCCGAAAAACTCCTCCGTGCCAACGGGCGGCTCGCTAACGATCTTTCGCGCCGCGCGATCGACGATGAGCAGCTTGCCATCAAGCGTGGGAAAATAGACGGTTGTCGGCGTGATCAGCGGGCGAGCAAGGCGGCTGGTAACGGCGATGCTAAGCCGCTCCTGCGTCAAAAAGATGGTCTCGCCGCTGGCAATGTCGGTAATACGGCAGGCGTTTGTGCGTGAGACGCTTGCTACGATCTTGCCATCGGTTGCCGCCTGTGCGATCGGATCGGAAAATGTCAGTTGCGAAACTCGCGCGCCGTAGATTTTGAGCGTTCCTTGATTGTCCGCTGAGAGCACCGCGCCATCATCGATCCCCAAAATCCGCTCGCCATTTTCCAGCTTGAGCGCGGTTTTGATCGAACCAACGATCTCGCCATCTTCGCCCTGCGCCACGCCGTCGCCACGCCAAAAAAGCGCACTTTCCTGCCGATCGTCATAACCCAGCCGTTCTTCGATCGCGCTGGGCGAATAGACGATTGTCTTGGAGCAGCCGCACAAGATCAGCGCGGCAATGGCTACAACGGCAGTCCTCACCTGCCAACGATCCCGTAGTGCGATAGCGAGGTTGCGCTGTTTTTGAGTTCGCTTGAGTCGGGAATACCGCCCAGCAGCGTTTTTGCCGTCTCGAACTCACCTTTTTGCAAAAGCAGATACGCCTCCGTAAAACTCGCAAGCTCTTTCAAGAGGCTCGTTTCGCGGCTGGCAAAGCGGGCAAGATCGGCGGATTGTGCGCTAAGGCTCGCCAGTTCGTAAGCGGCAATGTCCGCCGCGATCGTGCGTTTTTTGGCAAGCTCCGCCAAAGCCGCCGTGTCGCCATTTTTGCAAGCCTCTCTCAGCGCAAATAGCTCGTACAGTTCAGGGCTTTTTGCCTGCAAAGATGCCAGCGCCTCGCCGCTATTTGGGTCGGTTTGGAGCGCAAGCAGCGCTTCGTTTGCCGCTTCGATCCGCTTGGTTTCCGCGTAATCGTTGATGAAATAACCAGCGATCAGGGCAACGAGCACAAAAGCGGCTGCGCCAAGAAACAGGCGGTTTCGCTTCACCCACCGTTCGATACGAAAACCAATCTCCAAAAGAGCATCGTCATTGTTTGCGTGTGCCATTTTTTGCTGCCTTAAATTAAATGTATGTCCGTGATTTTATCTCTAAAGCGCTTGTTCAGCCGCGACAAAACGCCCAAGTGCGCACGAAAGCTCTGCGCCAAGCGTGATCGACTGCTCCAAAATCGTCAGCGGCAGGTTGCAATCGGTCAGTTTGACCGCGTCTTTTCGCGTTACCAGCAGCGAAGTTGCGTCGTGCCGTTTCACGATCGCCTCCAGTTCGCGCTTGTCAAAAAAGCTGTGATCGGGAAATGTGTATTTGGCAACAACGCTCGGCAGAAACGGATCAAGCCGCTTGGGGCGCGAGATGGCGGTTACCAAAACCATACGAGAGGTCTGGTTTGTCAGAGCTGTGTTGCGGCAAAAATCGCTCCCTTCGATCGCCACAAAATCCGCCAGATCGTAGGCGCGTTTTGGCAGACGATAGCAGCCCGCAGGCAGCAGGCGATCATTCAGCGGTTCGGGTGTTGGGCGAATGAGAATGTCAAATTTGGCAATGCTGCGGTGGCGAAAACCGTCGTCAAAGAGCACGATCGACGCGCCAAGCTCTTTTGCCATCAGCGCTCCCGCACGGCGATCGGCGCTGACAATAACGATCGCTTTTGGCACGAGAAAACGATAGACAAGCGCCTCATCGCCAACCAAAAACGGGGTACTTTCGTGATCGACGATCAGCGGCTTGCGGCTTTTGCGACCGTAACCGCGAAGCACGATCGCCGCGTTTTCGTAACAGTTTGCGATCGCGGCAACCAGCGGAGTTTTGCCGCTTCCGCCGATTGTGAGATTGCCAACGCTGATGATTTTGATACCGAGATCGACGGGGGTTTGACGCACTAACGATCGGTACGCAAAGAAACCGACCGCAGAACCCAGCGGCGCAAGCAGAGCAGAAACCGCCCTTTGCAAAACCGTACAAGGCGCAAAGAGCGTCTGCTCAACAAACTTGTAGAAGCCGCCTACCACGCGCGTTTGTGGTCGATCTCTTTGACGGCGTTAATGACAATTTCCACCTCGCTATCACTCATATTGCCGCTGATTGGCAGCGAGAGAATATGCTGATAGTTGGAGAGAGCGCGTGGAAAATCGGTGATTTTGATCGCGTACTTGGAGCGGTAGTAGCTCATCAAGTGAAGCGGGATATAGTGAAGCCCCGCTTCAACGCCCCGCACACCCAGCTCTCTGGCAAAATCGTCGCGGTTTTTATCGACTTTGACGACATAGTGCGTGTATGCGTGCTGGTGTTTTTTGACGGGCGGAGTTACATGCGCAAGAGCTTTGAACGCCTCGTCGTAACGAGCCGCGATCTCGCGCCGTCTATCCACCGCACCTTTGATCGAATCAAGTGCGGTGAGCGTGTAGGCGACATCAAGCGCGCTTGGCACATACGACATACCGATATCGACCATATCGTAGGTGTAGCCCGTGCTGTTTGCGCCGCTATTGTCCAGTCCGTAATTGCGAATGAGTCTGGCGCGATTGCGAAGCGTTTCGCTGTGCGTTGCGATAAAACCGACATTGGCGGCGGAGGGCGAACCGAACGCAAAGAGCGAAGTAACGAGCATATCCGGAGCGCCGTTTTCGAGTTTTAGCTCAAGCCCGATCGAACCGAACGATTCAACAATGACGATCCCGCTATCGGCGTGGATCGCCGTGTAGAGCCGCTCCAGATCGTCGCTTTGACCAGCGCTGAGGCTGTAGATCACGCCGCGCAATTTTTTCTGCCGATCGCTCCACGCCGCGTCGATCGCGTCGTGTTTCATATTGAATGTGTCGGGATCGATGTCAGCGAAGATCGGTTCAGCGTCGAAATGGCGCACCATCTGCGCGATCGATGGATGAGCATTGACCGATGTGATCATCTTGTCGCCGCGTTTCATATCAATAGCGCTCAACGCAAGGTGCATAGCGAGCGCGGCATTACTTGCCGCAACCACGAACGGCACGCCCAACATAGACGCAACTTGACCTTCAAGTTTGTCTAGTAACTCACAGCCCAAACCACCCAGCGCAGTCTCCAAAAGATCGGGAGAGATTGTCTGCACGGTGGGACGAAACATAGGAACCTGTACCACTTTTAGCCTCGTTTTAGTTTTATAGTTAATCTGAATCTTACTCGCCTTTAGCTTGCACTCCTGTTTTTTAGGCGCGATCGGCAGCAAAAATCTCCGATTAAGGGCGCTCTAATAAAGTTTTTGCTAGAGTGCTAGGCATTACCTCAACCAAAGCGAGTTTAAGTGATCAATAAAAAGGTGTGTCTGCTTGGCGCTTTCTCGGTAGGAAAAACCTCGCTCGTTTCGCAGTATGTGCATTCGATTTTTTCCGATCGTTATCTTTCGACTATCGGCGTGAAGATCAGCAAGAAGCAACTGAATGTGGGCGACGAAGAGACAACGCTGGTTATATGGGATATGGAGGGCAAAGATGTCTATACAGATGTCAAAGTCTCTTATTTGCGCGGTGCCTCCGGGTTTTTTGTTGTCGCGGACGGAACGCGAAAGGAGACGCTTGACGAGGCGATGAGCCTGCGCAAGCTCGCCTTTGAAGTGCTTGGCGAAGTGCCGTGCTATCTCCTTTTGAACAAATCCGACCTCACGCAGAAGTGGGAGATCACCGACGAGATGATCGCCGATGTACTCCACCAAGATGTCAAGACAATTATGGTTAGCGCCCGTACGGGCTATTCGGTGCAGGTGGCGTTTGAATCGCTTGCCAGAGATATGATACGCGAGGGGCAAAAGTCGTGAAGGATTTGTTGGCTTTTCAGATCATCAATAGGCTCAATATCGCGGTTTTGGTGCGCCATGACACCAATATATACGAGCCGTTCGGCACAATGCCATCGTTTTACAACGAGCTGTTTCCGCCTGTGGGAGACAAAGCTTGCACAACGCCGTGGGAGCACTCCCCAATGCTGGAGATGTTTATCATCGATGCCGAGATGTTTTTCGGGCGCGTTATGGAGGGCGAGACCTTTTCATCGGGCGTTTGGCAGGAAGATGGCAAGATCGAAGGCGACGCGGCGCTGATCGCTGAGGCGTTTGTGATCGACGACAAACAGGTGATCACAATCCGCTTGTTGCAACAAGACTACCGCGATCGCGTTGGTGTGCTAAACGATGCGCGATCCAAGCTGCTCGAAAATCGTGAGCTAAGCCGCAACCTCGACCACTACCGCGAAAAATCACGAATGGACGGCTTGACGGGCGTTTTCAACCGTTCAACCTTTATCGAACTTTTGCACAACTTCATTATGGAAAGCAACATCAAGTCAAAGAGCCTGTCGCTGATTATGATGGACATTGACAACTTCAAGAAGTTCAACGACACCTACGGACATTTGGCGGGCGATGAGGTTCTGCGGGCTGTGGGCGCACACCTGCGCGAATCGTGCCGAAGCGATGATGTGGTTGCGCGATACGGCGGCGAGGAGTTTTGCGTGGTTTTGCGCGGAAGCACGCAGGAAAACACGATCAAAACGGCACATCTGCTGTGCGAAGGCATTCGCAAGATCCGCGTTGCGGCGTTGCCGACGATCACCATTAGTATCGGTTGCGCGATCTACCGCCGCAATGAGAGCATTGAGCAGTTTATCAAACGGGCGGATATGGCGCTCTACGACATTAAATACAGTACGAAAAACGGCGTTTCTATGCGTTAAACCACCGATTGCTACGCAAGCGATCGGATTTTGAAGCTTTTGCGGTGAATGGGCGAGAGCCCAAACTCTGCGATCGCCGCAAGGTGGGCTTTTGTGCCATAACCCTGATGTTTTTCAAATCCATACTGCGGATACGCCTCTGCCAGCTTTAGCAGATCGCGATCTTTTGAGACTTTTGCCAAAATGCTCGCCGCGCTCACTTCCGCCACGCTTGCGTCAGCCTTCACCTGCGTTTCAATCCCGCCAACGCCATATGTGCAATTTCCGTCAAAGAGATAGCGATCGGCGGCGATATGCGTTTTGATCTCTCGCAGCGCATAGGCGATCGCGGCGGACAAACCGATGTCATCGATCGTAGCGGCTTCGATCAGTTCGATGTGATAGTCGCTGTTTGCGATGATCAGTTCGTAGAGTTCGGCGCGTTTTTGCGGCGTAAGTTTCTTGGAATCGGCGAGCGATTCGACAGGTTTTCGCAGCACAACGCCCGCCACAGCCAATGCTCCTGCCAGCGTTCCGCGCCCCGCTTCGTCTATGCCGCACAGCCTCATTCGTCCTCCTTTAGCGCCCACTCCCAAAACGGCAAAGCTTCGATCGTTCGCCTGTCATTGTTGCGCGAAAACTCAAAGCCCATTGTTACAAACTCGATCCGTTCGAGTTTTAGCGTAGGATCGATTCGCGCCAGTCGATCATCGATCTGCGCGGCGGTGAGAAACGGCGCGGCGATCACGGCTCGCGCTTGGCTTTGAAGGTATATATCGACCCCGTTTGCGTAGGTGAAACTGCGCCCATGCTTGATCATCTCCAGCGCGATCATCGTCTCAAAGGTTTTCCAGAGCGATTTATCGAAGGTGATCGCATCTCTAAGCGCGTGATCGTAGGCGTAAAACTTGCGCGGCGCGTTTGGTGCGTCCAGCTTCGGCACGGCAAACAACATCTGACGCACAAGAAGCGTTTGCAGATAGTCGTAGAGGCTGTTTTTGGAGATGGCGATCGTCTCTTTGAGCGCGGTGTAGGCTTGGTGCGGCGTGAGCGTGTGGGCGCTTTTTTTGAGAAACCACGCGAAAATCTGCTGTTTTTGCGCCGTCTCGCAGACTAGTTTTAGCCGCTCTTGCGATCGCTTAATGCGCGTTAGATCATCTTGGTGCGTCATTTCGGGCAGCCCGCCGACACGCAAAAACTCATCAAACGATGTCTTGGGATCGCCCGTTTTGGAGTGCGCCAAAAACTCCTCAAAATCCAGCGCAAAGAGCATCGAGTTGATAAACCCGCTCGGAGGTTTGCCTGTGTGCGTTAGGTAGATCGTCCCCGCAAACTCTGGCAACGACAGGCTTGCTTCGTAGTTGTCGATCGCCAGAAACGAGACGGGATTCTCCTGCAAAAACTGCGGCAGAGCGGCGGAAATGGCGGCAATATCAAGACGAGAATCTTCCAGATCGATATACAAAAACGGCTCGTTTTGCTCCTGCGCGCTGCTAAGAAGCAGGGCAGTTTTGCCACAGCCGGGCGCACCAGCAATCGCCACTCGTCTGCCGATCGGCGCGTTTTTGCGCGGTAGTGCGTTTTGCTTTTTGTGCTTGGCGGCAAATAGATGACCCAAAATTTCCATATCCCACTCTAACCTTTCCTTGCTGAAGGGAAAGAAAAAGCGTTGAGTGAGCGTTAGCGAAACCTCTGTGTTTGCTTTTAGATTCTTTCGGCTGGAAAGCAACCTTGAAATGACAAGAGGGGCTTCGCCCCCTGATATTCTCGCTTATACTTAGGCTACAAGCACCTTTTCCTCGAGCACTCTCACGCGCCGTTCGAGTTGCCTAAAGTTGTCTCGTGTTTCTGTTTTCAGCTCTGCGTGATCTTGCTTGGTTGCAAGAGCGCTAACACTTCTGGCGATCTCATCAATGCGTGCGTTTGTGTGGTCAATGCGAGCGATCACATCACTATGAACATAATCGATCCGTTTGTTGGTATCATCGATCCGTTTGTTCGTCTCAATGATTTGTTGCGTAAGTTCAACGCGGAGTAGATCAATCCGTTTGTTGGTGTCATCGATCCGCTTATTGGTCTCTGCTATACGAGCGATCACATCACTATGGACAAAGTCGATCCGCTTGTTGGTCTCGTCAAGTCGCTTGTTTGTGTCGTCAAGTCGTTTGTTGGTCTCGTCGATCCGATCGTTCGTCTTGTCAAGTTTTTGCTCAAATCTGTCTAGCCTATTGTCAAAGCTGTCCATCCGCCTTTCCAAGCGTTCGATTGATTCCAAAATCTTGGTAAGTTCAGGCAAAAAGAACTCTTTTACTGCTTCGACCATCTCTTTCATAGTGCCCTCCCTTTTTCTTTGTGTGCATTCTACCATTTGCCCTATTCTTTGACAAGGCTTAAACCTAACTAATGGCACGCACCACCGTTTTTGTCATTCTGAACGCCCCCCAACCTGTCATTCTGAGCGAAGCGAAGAATCTGTGTTTGTCATAACTAAGATACTGGGTGTGTCTTGTCGCTTTTGTCGTCTTTTGGCATAAAAATGGCAACAATGCCAATCACAAATGCCAGCGCGTACGCTGCGATCCATACTGGCTCCATTATTGTCCTCCTTTTGTGAGGTATAGCGAGATTGTAGCAAATATAACCGCAAGTACAATACCTTCTATTCGCAACTGAAACACACCTATAGCGTAGGAAGCAACGCTTGCCTTCTCGCACCAATCGGCAACCCTTTTTGTCATATTCTGCTCCTTACTATTGTTCGACAAAGCAAAAATAACTCCGAAAAGCATATACAAGAACGAACGACAAAGTAGTCTCCCTGTCATTCTGGGGCTAATACTCATTTTGTGGCGCTGGACTTGAACCAGCACCACCATTTGAGCCATTGGATTCTATGCTCTGTTGAAAGCCCTTTATGCGTTCTGTAACTTTCTTTCAGATGACCGAAAAATGACTCAACCATATTTGTCGTTGATTGAATATTTGGGTCTATTTCTATATGATGAAATATATCTTTTAACGCATTGTCTATCAGTGTCATTGTCTTTTTGATGTCCTTCTTGGCAATACTCTCTTTGGCTCGTTCGATCACCTTCTGCCCATACTTGGCTCTCCATAGCTCATAGAGTCTGATAAACCGCAGCGCCTCTTTCTGGCTGTCTATTTCTGAAAGCGTTCCAACAATCCTTTTGAGCGTCCTTGCCTCTTTAGTTTTTGGCTTTTCTCTAAGCCAACTAACACTCTGCGACTGTATGTGAAATAAACACCTCTGTATAGCGATTTCAGACCATACCAAGCGTATCGCCCTAAGAACATTGAGATTGCCGTCTGTGGTGATGGATAGAGGGCTTAATCCTAGCTCTCTAAGCTTTATCAAGATAGGATAAATGCTTTTGTATGACTCTCCACTGGTTGTGTGTTCCCAATAGATCGGCTTCAAGGTGTCGCTGTCGATCAGGACGATAAAACAGGACTTCTTCTTGCTGTTTGGGCGCTTATGAAAATAGGTGGCATCTATGAGGATATGCTCGATCACACTGTAATCAATATATAGCCTTGGAGGTTCTCTGTCTAGCCAATAATGAATGATTCTATCAAGCGTTGATCGGCTATGTTTACATCGCTTTGTTAGCTTCCTAATGCTATAGCCTTCCACTACCCACTCTCTGAACCAACTCTGTTGATTATTGACCTTCTTGTCTATCCTGGTGCGGATAAATCTATAGCCGCATACGGGGCATTTATGCCGTTGTATTCCAAGGCTTGTCAAGCCAGCTAAGTTCGTCTTACTATTAAGACATCTCGGACATGTTGCGCCGCTTTTTTATATGCCATTTAATGAACCTTTTCGTTAAATATAGCGACAAACCCTCTGTACGAGACGCTTCGCAAGGCATTCCAGCGCCACAAAATGAGTATTAGCCCCATTCTGAGCGAAGCGAAGAATCTGCGTTTGTCTTGAGATTCTTCGGCTTTGCCTCGGAATGACATTGATGGTGGGGGGAGCTTTCGCCCTTCCCCCGCTTGCCTTTAGTGTAACTCTATCACGAGCATCACACTATTAGCAGAATCAAGACAAGACGAATGAACACGGCGCTTGCCACCCCTGCCTCACCTAAAAAAAGCGATACCCGAAGGTAACCGCCTTGCGTCATCTATCCAGTGAAAGATGGAAAGAGAACACCGTGCATTCGTATTGCGATGAGGTTATACAAAAATTGTTTTGGAAGTCAAATTGGGCGGAGATTCTTAACGAAGTGTGGAACAGAACAAACAATGAAATAAAAGTAAGAAACGGGGGATTTACTCCTCAATATCGCTTTTGTGGATTTCCAGTACCTTAGCGAGCTTGCCCGAGACTAGGCGCATTTGGCTCTCGGACAGGCTACCGATGCATTCACCTAGCATTGCCCTATCCACAGTAACGATTTTGTCGGTCATCACATAGCTGATCTTTTGTAGCCCATTTTCTGCGGAAGGTTCAATCTTTACTCTAGTGGCGATAGTGTTCGATTCAAACGAGGTGAATAGGCACAAAATAACCGAATTAAAACTGCTTGAATCCGCCTGCACAATCACAACCGGGCGGGGCTTGGAAGCGTAGTTACGATCTTGGAGTGTCCATAATTCACCGCGCTTCATGTAGCAGCCTTAGAGCGCAGTCGTTGGCAAAATCCAGTGCCTCCCGCTCGTTGGCAAAAGGTTCAACCCTTTTTGTCGACAGCGCACGATCGGAATGTTTCAAATCGGTGTGTTTTAATTGATACACAAAAGAATAAACTTTTTCCTGCTGAATAGGCGAAAGGGTTTCAATCTCTCTATGCAAAACGGCGAGTTCGATCATGCTCTGTCTCCTTGCTGTCAGTATAGCGCAAAACGCCGCTCTGTCATGTTGAGCGATAGCGAAACGCCTGTGTTTGCTTTTGATCCTTATGTACAGTTATGCGCTCTGTTTGCCATAGACTTTGGCTTTCAGATCGCCTAGTGAGATAAAATCATCAGGACTTTTTCTGTAATGATCAAGTCCTGCTTTTGCGCTCTCTGGCTCCTCTTCGCTTAGGTCTGTTTCTATAACAGGTGTCCAATTATCATCGGTTAGTACTTCTAGTAGCGATTTAACTGCCTGAATGCTCCTTTCGGGCAATATGTCGATGAAGCCATGAAGCTCTTGTCTGCTTGTTGCGGTTGCTACTCTGCTGCTCATTTTATTTTCCTTTGTATGCTTGCCCGCGAGGAGCGATCTTGGTTACGATTATATCTGTATCTGCGCCGATCGCAAAGATCACGCGATAGCCGCCAACGCGAAGCCGATAATAACCATCTTGCCCTGCAACCTTTTAATATCGCCTAATGGCGGCTCTTTCTCAAGACCTTCAAGTGCGCTGAACATTCTGCTTTTCATCGGCTCGCTCATATGTTCCAAATACTTTTCGGCGGCTTTTTCAAGTTTAACTCTCATCATCAAGCTCCAATTCTAGTAGGCGAAGGCTCTATATCGCCAAAATGATAGCAAATGCTGAGGAGATTCTTCACTTCGTTCAGAATGACAAAGGGGGCAAGAATGGCAAGGGAGGAGGAGAAAGATGGGGGCGGGTGCGGGGGAGCCGAAGCTCGCCCGACCCGCGTTAAGTCCTATACGGAGGCAGTCCGTAGTTTGGGACTATCTGGTTATAGCTACACCAGTTGTATGCTTAAGCTCAGGAATCTTGGGGTGCGCTGCCGTATAATCCAGCGTACCTATTCTTGCGTCAGCTGCAAAACCGCCTGTAACATTGACATCAAGCTTGAAATCGCCATTCGCGGTGAAGTTATCATCTACGCCAGCGCCTGCTGAGTCAATAAAAAGCACATACGAAATCCGATGGCCAGCGATCGGAGCAACGGTCGTGTTAATCTCACCGAAGTCGTATGTTATATTTTTATCCACTCCATAATTAACACCAATACCCAACGAAATGTTCACATCGGTTGCGTTGTCTTCGCCGTGTTTAATCTTAAACGCGGTGAGGTTTCGATCGCCACCTTCGGTAAACTTCGCCTTATCGAACGATTTTGCAATCGTTGCGTTAAGCTCATTGATGTAGTCATATGTGGATGCAGTCAGAATGCTGCCACCAATGATATTGAGCTTGACATCTCTCGTCAGAGCAAGACCACCACTGCCTTTAACAGGGATGATCACCGAAGCAGTTGTGTTGATGTCGTCATACCCTTCGCCGCTGGCGTTGAGCTCGTATTTGATCTTGGTGGTTTTCGGGAAAGCCAACTCACCACCATCTTCAGTGTAGACATAGTCTTCTTCGTTGCTGCTGTTATACTCTTTGCCCGTTAAAGTAAGACCAGTAACATCGTTCGTATTGATGACAGGCAAGATAAGGTTGCCGTCTAGTGCAAGAGTTTTTCGTTCAAGAACACTAGAATCACCAACGCTAACGAGAACGGTATAGTCAAAACTAGCTTCCCTGAGAGCCTTGATCGCTGTAAGGTTGCTTTCGACATTTGCTACCTTGAAGACATTAATCGATGTACCAACAGCATAAAGACCCCCGGTATTGCCGTACTGGATCGTAGAACCGTCATATGTGGATACAGAACCATCAGAAACATCGTCGATCACGCCTCTAATCTCAAACTTGGCGTTTTTACCAATCAGTTCAATATCACCGTCGACTATCAAGTAGCCATTTGTCGCGGTATCCGTGTTGATAGCCAAGATCGTAGCTGTGCCAGAGGAAATGCCATCAACTTTTAGCGTACCGAAAGATACAACACCGCCAGTACCAGGTAGCTTAAGCGCCGCGCCTTTGGCAACCAGTAGTGTAGCGCCAGCAGGAATGTGCAATTGATCAAGATCATCTACTACCAACAATTTGCACTTAACCGTTATGGTGCTGCCACCAATCGTTACATCGTCTGAACCGTTCTCGCAGATGCTAGGAGCTGTTGCTGCGTAGTACTTCAATTGTTCCAACAACTGGAGTTTCGCCGTCGCGTCACTACCATCGTCGCCATCGCTACCGCAACCGACCAAACCAAAACCTAAACCGAGCGCCAGCGCTGTGCTGACACTCAAACCCAACAGTTTTTTCATAACTGCCTCCAT
>BNUO01000048.1 GCA_025997415.1 Campylobacterota bacterium | reverse complement strand
CATTTTCATACCCGCGCTGTCCGCACAAACCGCCGCACGATTGGCTGATCAATCCAACATTGGAAACAAGCGCTCTCTTTTGGAATTTATTACAAAGGGGATTGAGCTTGTCCAAAAACGCCTTCAAAAAGATAAACTGGACATTTTTGATGTTTTTACTGGATCGGGTATTGTTGCAAGGCATTGCAAACAATTTTCCCGCCTTCTTATGGTGAATGATTTAGAAAAATACGCCGCCATTACCGGTGAATGTTATCTGTCGAACAAAGACGAAATAAATGTACCGCTTTTGCAGGATACTTATTATGACATCCTCGCAGAAGTTGCAAACAAACATTTGAAAGAAGGGATTATCGCCGAATTATATTCGCCGAAAAACGATAATAATATACAAAAAGACGAGCGGGTTTTTTATACCCATAGAAACGCGATGTATATTGACACCATGCGAAATTATATTAACAATGTTCCGACTCAATATCAAAAATATTTTCTAGCTCCCTTAATTGCGGAAGCTTCAATTCACGCAAATACTTCCGGTGTATTCAAAGGTTTTCATAAGAACAAAGAAACTGGCATCGGACAATTCGGCGGTAGCAATAGTGATGCGCTTTTGCGTATAAAAGGGGATATTACATTACCCTTTCCTGTTTTTAGTAATTTTAATTGCGAGTATAAGGTGCATAATGGAGATTCAAATCTGATCGTAAAAGAGGTGCCGGAAGTTGATCTGGCGTATTTGGATCCGCCTTATAACCAGCACTCTTACGGCTCGAATTATTTTATGCTTAACCTAATACTTGAAAATAAGCACCCCGAAAGTGTCAGTAAAGTTTCTGGAATTCCCGATGATTGGAATCGTTCCGCGTACAATAAAAAACAATATGCTTATACTGCTTTAGCAGATTTGGTTACAGCAATAAAAGCAAAATTTGTCCTTATATCATTTAACTCCGAAGGCTTCATTTCTCTCGATGAAATGAAGAATCTATTGAAAAAAATCGGTAAAGTTCAAGTTTTAGAAACCACCTATAATACTTTTCGCGGATGTCGAAATCTTTCCAGTCTTGCCGAACAGGGCACTCGTGGTATTCATGTTACAGAATATCTTTATTTGTTAGAGAAATGATATGGCGCATAAAGACAAATTACGAAGCCAACGAACTGGAACTATAATCAATGCAACATCAAAGAAAATGGAAAAAGATGTTATGAAAGCATTGGACAAAACAGCAGAATATATCGTGGGCAAATTTTCTGTAATGCTTGACCATGTTTCAGATTTACATTTAAAAGATGTGGTTGTGGAATTAAGGGAACGGTATCATGGCGTAGATTTTTCTTATAAATTTGATTCATCATCTATGCGTCCCGATGGCGGTGTTTTAAGCATTGTCTCAAAAGACAAAAAGAAGTATCCTATTCTCATTGCTGAGGTTAAAAATCAAGGAACAAATGACTTGAGAGCAAAAGAAGGTTTACAAAAACAGGCAAAGGGAAACGCTATTGAGCGTTTAGGAAAAAATATTATTGGTTTTCGGACAGCTTTATTGCATGAATCAATTTTCCCATTTGTCTGTTTTGGTGACGGATGCGACTTCGCGCCTGATTCATCTATTCTTGATAGAGTTATAACAATTTCAATGTTTGGTGAACTTAACAAAATTCGGGTGCATAATGAATGACCAAATGGTATATTCAATCGCGGCAGTTTTTATTTTCGTGAAGCAAAATGGACGATAGATGAAATGGCTACTATAATGAAAGATGTTGCGGAAAAGGCAGTATATTATTATTTTTCTAAATATGGTGAAAATAATTTTAAATAAAAAAGAGGCATACCGCAACATCCGTGTTGCGGCTTCGGGTGAGTGTAATGATTGTTGAAATTATGTAGAAAAAGAGAGATCCCACCGATTTGTGTGTAACCATGCGGGCTACGACCCGCATTTGTCATACTGAGCGTTAGCGAAGTATCTGTGTTCGTATTTAGATTCTTCGGCTCAAAGGCAGCCTCAGAATGACAGAGGGGCTTTGCCTCAGAATTGCCCATTAACAAACTCTTGGCGGGTGCTGGAGTAGCGCGATCCGATAGCGACAACCTTGATCGCCGCACCCTGCGCCACCTTTGAAACCGCGCCTGAGACGATCGCAAAAGCGTTGGCGTTGGCAAGCGGCGTGAGCATTCCAGAGCCGTATCTGCCGCCGTCGATAATGCGAAACGATCCGCCCTCCAGCCGCCCCAAAAACGCAATGTCGCGATCGCTCTTGGCGTTAAACTCCTCGCCGTTGATCGCGCTTTGGCAGTCGAGCCAAAACTCGTTTGCGCCCGCGATCTTTTGCAGCACGGGAAAGACGAGCAGATGAAGGTTCGCCAGTGCGCTCAGCGGGTTGCCCGGCAGCGCGGCAAAGAGCGTGTTTCGCACCTGTCCTGCCATCGTGGGGCGACCCGGTTTGAAGTTCAGCCCGTGAAAAAATATCACCGCGCCCAGTTGCTCAAACGCCTCCTTGGTGTAGTCCGCCTCGCCGCGCGAGATGCCGCCGCAGGTGATGATGAAATCGACGCGCCCGATCAGCCGCTTTAATTCGCCCGCGATCGCGTTCACATCATCGCTGCCCAAACTCGCGTAGATCGGCTCGTAGCCCGCGTTTCGCAGCTCAAGCGCGATCGCCGTGGAGTTGGTGTTGTGAATCTGCTGCAAACTCGCGCTCCCCCACGGCTCGACCAGCTCATCGCCCGTAGAAACGACGGCGACTTTGAGACGGCAATAGACCTTCGCCGCCATAATGCCCTGCGAGGCAAAGAGCGCGGCGTGGGTAGCGTTTAGCCGTTCGCCCGCCGCGATGAGCTGATCGCCCGCCGCCGCCTCCTCGCCGGCAAATCGTATGTGCTGCTTGGGCTTGACATTTTCAGGCAGCTTGACCGCGCCTGTCAAGGTTTCGACCTTTTCAAACGGCACGATCGCCTCCGTCCCACGCGGCACGATCGCGCCCGTCATAATGCCGATCGTCTCGCCAAGCTCCACGCTGCGAAGCGGCTGATCGCCCGCCAAAACCCGCTCGGTGATCTGGACGATCTTGCCCGCGTCGGCGAGCTTGACGGCGTAACCGTCCATCGCGGAGTTGTCGTATGGCGGCAGGGCGCGCGTGGCTATGAGCGGCTCGGCGAGGATTCGACCCACCAAGTCAAAAATGCCCACGATCTCGGTTGCGTTGATAGGCGCGGCGGCTTCGAGCAGGCGATCGTGCGCTTCATTAAGATTGAGCGATGTCATCATTTTATATCCTTAATTTAAGAAAGTTGTTTGATCTGATTGTAACGAAAGAGCAGCTTGTCAAACGCCGCAAAAATCGTGCCGCGATCGCTCGCAGGATGCCACGAAAGGCTGATCGCTTCGCGCGATTCCTCCTCGCTAAAACCGTAGCTCTGCACGATCGTAGATGGCACGCCAAGCCCTGCGGTGCACGCCTCGCCGTTGGTGATCGCAACGCCGTCGAGCTTGAGCGCATTGACCATCGCGCGCGCTTTAATGCCGCTCAGACGGATCAGCAGGGCGTTGCGCAGCGTGCCGATAGGGTCGAGATATGGCGCAATGCCCGATCGCGCGAAAAACTCCGCCGCCTCCTCGCTGCGCAGTGCGATTTCGCCGCCAAGCGCTGAAACCTCTGAAACTCGCACGGCTGCGTCGATCGGCAGCATCGCCTCAGAGTCAATGTAGGTGCTGTTTTCCTGTGCTTCGATCGCTGGATCGGGGGGCAGCAACGCCGCAAAGTTGATGTAAAACGAGTCGATCTCCTGCGCTTCGATCACGATCGTGCGCCCTTCGGCGATCGCGCGATCGGCGTTTGCTTTTACGAGGACGCCGCGCTCAAAAAGCGGCAGAAAAAGCGCGTTTGCGTCGCGATCCAAGATCGCCTTTTTGACGGCGGCGGAGGTGCGGACGCAGGCGGCAAGCGGCGGCGTAAGGCGTGCGATCCGCGCCGCTGTTTCACCGTGAAGCTCTGCAAGTTTGAGGTGCAAATAGTCTAAGTGTGTCATAAAAGGATCGTATCTAAATCTGGGTATTTCTCGTCATTGCGGCAACTGAGCCTGCGAAGGCAAGCCGCAATCTCGTTAAACAAAGCGTTACAATATGCGAGATTACGGGTTAAAGTCCCGCAGGGAAGACACTTCATTAACCAACTCCCTGCGAAGGCAGGGAGACTTTAGCTTACGGATAGGCAATGCACCACCCATCCCCCCTCTTGTCCCGCATGGACAATACTCACTGTGGGACTTTCGATCAACATAACAGCGATCACGAGATTGCGGATCAAGCCCGCAATGACAAGGAAATGCCCGTTATTTAGCCTCAGCAAGCTCTTTTAACTTCTTATTCATAGCGTGAAAACCTGTTTCAGTATTCTTCGTATCAAACAATCCAACAAATAAGCCCGAAAAATATTCTCGTTGCAAAAAAGTCGTAGTTTGGTCTCTATTATCTTGTATGATAAAATGATGTTCCCCGTCAAATAAACCTTTACAGATCGTACTGCCAAACCATTTAATTTCCTTGTTTTCTATCACCGAGAGAACAATCGGATTAAATGTCATACCCTTGCTGCCCGCAGGCACAATTCGGATGCTGATATGGTTTTGCTCTTTTACCTCCCCTCTTACCCATTGTATAAATGGATTCCAATCTGGATAGGAGGCAAAATCTGTAAGTATGCGCCACACGGTATTAGGCGTAGCAGATATTTTAATTTCGGTTTCAATTTGCTTTTTCAAAGATATTCCTTTCAAGGTGGAGTTTAGCATTTCTTCATCAAATAGTTTTTTAGCGTTATTCCATTTCGTTCAATTTCGTTTTCTTTTATTATACGATAACCTCTTTGCTCAAAAAATGGTTTTGCTGTAATGGACGAATATGTGGTGATTGAGTTTTTATAAGTTGTTTTCTCTAACTCATCGCAAATTGCACTCGCAACGCCTTTTCTTTGATAATCTTTGTGGACATAGAGCATATCCAAATAACCCGAATTTTCGATATTTCCAAAGCCAATAAATACGCCATTTTCAACTGCAACAACAGCATAAGATTCTAAAAATTTGGCATTCCATTCTTCAACATCTTCACTCCCTGTTGCCCATACGCCAAGTTGCTCATTTGTATAATCTTTGGCATTAACAGAATGAACCGTATCATAAAATAGTTGCACAATAGCGTTACAATCGCTCGATCTATATTTTCGGATTACCATTTTATCTTATAAAACAGCCCACAAAGAACGCTTTTTAATGCGTTGCCGTTTTTGTATCTTCGCCTTCATCGCGTTTAATTTGCCAATTAATAAACACATAGATTACCGCTAAAAAAGCGAGTATGCTCCCGCTAAATATTTCAAATGTCATTATCCGCTCCCCTATATTTCAGCGATTATACAGCGATCGGCATTGCTTGATCGTGCAAATATGGAAATGAAACCGATCTGTATAGCGAAATCGGAACTATATAGACCAGATTTTCAAAAAACCGCACGATATTATTCCGATAATCTGCTATACTAAGCCAGAAAGCGAGGCGCAAAACTATGGACTATATGACGGTAAAACAAGCCGCAGAGCGGTGGGGCATTTCTGACAGGCGTGTGCGTTTGCTCTGCGCGGAGGGCAAGATAGACGGAATAATCCGCAATGGTCGTAGCTATCTAATTCCCGCGAATACATTAAAGCCGATCGACAGGCGCAGTTTGCGAGGAGTGGATATATCGGAACAATACGCGGCGCTGTTTGCGTCTGCGGACGCGATGAAATCCGAGCTTGATCGCCGCCGTCCGCTCACGCAGGGCGAATTGCAACGGCTACAAGATGAGTTTCTTGTCGAATTTACATATAACTCAAACGCGATCGAGGGAAATACCCTGACGCTACAAGAAACCGCGCTGGTTTTGGGGGGTATGACTATTGATCAAAAACCGCTTAAAGATCATTTGGAGGCGGTGGGTCATCGGGACGCTTTCTTGTATGTCGCGGAATTGGTCAGCGCAAAAACGGCGATCTCTGAGCGGACGATCAAAGAGATTCATTCCTTTGTGCTGATGAACAAGCAGGAAGATAGAGGCGTGTATCGGCGCATTCCCGTCAAAATTATGGGGGCATTCCACGAACCGCCGCAGCCGTATCTTGTACCCGTACAAATTGAACGACTGATCGCAGATTTGGCGCACGATAAAAGACACAATATTGAAAAAGCGGCATTGTTTCATCTGAACTTTGAGGGGGTTCATCCATTTATCGATGGCAACGGGCGCACGGGTAGATTGCTATTAAATCTTATGCTTATGCAGGGGGGGTATCCGCCTATAAATGTAAAATTCGCAGATAGAAAAAGATATTACACTTGCTTTGATAGCTATTATCGAGATCACGATGCTGCGCCAATGGTGGAAATGGTAGCGGAATATGTTAAAGAACGGCTTTTGCAAATGTTACAAATTATACAAAACTGATCTCCATTTATTCGTCTTTCAAATTCCTGTTGTTCTCTTATTGCAATTTTTCTTTGCGAGTCGCCGCAATTTCTGCGTTAATTTCGTCCATTGTCATCGTGTCCGTTCCGTTTTGGGCAGACGCTTGCCAAATTCGCTCGGAAGCTGATCTCGCCTCTGCGATCGTTGTCCTGTTTTGGCTGCTGGCGTCCAGAGAAATCTCGAACGGAATGCGGCGCTCACGGATAACCGTTTTCGCAAACAAATTGACCGCCACGGACGCATTCATTCCAACATCTGCGCAGAATGCGTCAAATTGCCTTTTTACCCCGTCGTCCATACGGACATTTAATGTTGTCTGTGCCATACGCCTGCTCCTTTTAACAATTTTTATGGATATTGTATTCAAATTATTATACATTGTCAATACGGAGCATATGAATTAACAGCAAATATCAGCGGCAGATTTTTAACAGCCCGATCTGCACTTCAAAAATATCTTTTGTCAATAGCGCATATATCATTTCGTCCACAAATTCCCATTCACAAAACACTCCCATTCACAAAACAATCCTTCCCGAATGCGTATAAAGATTAACCCTCCCCTCCCTAGCAAAACCCGCGAGTGTGATCCCATACTCCTGCGCCGATCGCACGCCTTGCAGTGTTACGGCGGCTTTGGATACCACGATCGGAATGCGGTGCATCACGCATTTGACGACCATCTCCATCGAAAGCCGCCCGCTGGCAAGCAGAAACGATCGCGTAATATCGCACCCCTCCATTCGTGCGCGACCTGCGGCTTTGTCGATCGCGTTGTGCCGTCCGATGTCTTCGGCGCTGAAAATCAGCCCGTTTTCCAAACAGAGCGAGGCGCGGTGCGTGCAGCCGGTTTTGGAAAATAGGCTTGTCGATTGCATAAACTCCTCGATCGCGCCAAGCAACGCTCCGATCGGCACTCGATAATCGGTGTCGACAAAATCGCATTCGATCTTGCCGTCGACATTGCCCGTTACGCCTACGCAGCAGCCCGAAGTGAGCGTTTTTTCGCGAAATAGGTTGCCCCGCGCCTCCTCGTCGATCTCCGCGTCGAGATAGACCGACAGCCCGCCGTCTCTGATCGCGATGCTGCGGACGGCTTTGGGCGATTTGATCACCCCTTCGGATAGCAAAAATCCCACGAAATGGGCGTCCTGATCGTGCGGTACGCTCATCACCGATAGCAGCTTTTCGCCGTTTAGGTAGAAGGCTATGCGCTCCTCGCTGATCACAAAATCGCTAAGCGCCTTTTTGCCGCCGCGATCGAAACGCTCTATGATGACCTCTTTGGTAAATGACAATATGCGCCTTTGAGTTTTAGTTGTCCCCTGAGTTCTAGTTTTCTAGCTGTGTGTCCCCCCCCCAAAAGCGAGGAGGGGGCGACAAAGCGGCAAGCGCCAAGTTGCTATGCGCGACCTGCGCTTTTTAGCTCCTCTAACACTTCGGGATCGAGCTGTTCTAAGTGTTCGCGCGGGAATTTGCCTGTCCAGAGGTATTTGATGTTGCCTTTGATGGCGACAGTTACCGAGTAGGCAAAGTCGAGCAAGAAGAACATTATCGGCAAGCTCGTGCCAAAGTGGAAGTAGATAAATGTCCGTTTGAGCTGGATCACTTCCGCATTTACGACATCGCTTGGGTGCAGATACCACAGCAGGATTCCGCTGAGCAGCAGCCCCCCCCCCATTGCGACATAGAAAAACCAGATGATCCGCTTAAACGGATGGTAGCGACCCGGCATAAAAAACTTAAACGCGCTGTTTTTACGCAGGATCGGGCAGTCCTTGAATGTCATTATCGAAGTAATGAGCCAGAGCGGAAGCCAGCCCAGCCCCACATACTCGTGAAAGAGCCGCAGATAGTACGGGATCGTGCCGCCCTCGCTGCGAAGCGCCCAAGTGATGTTGAAGCCTGAGATGATCAGGAAAACCACCACCGCGACATTGCTCCAGATGATCAGCCGCTGCCACGGCGTGAAAACCGTGATGAGATCGTTCGGACGCGTGATCGTCGCAGTCGCCCGCCCAACAAACGCATACATTACGGCAAAGATCGACGCCTCAAACAAGAACAGATACCAGATCAGAAGCTGCCGCTCGTTGCTGCCGCGAATGACTTCGGGCGCAAAGGCGTTGTAGCCGGGTCCAAACGCCGCGTTTTTCATCGCCTCGTAGTTGTCCGCTGGAGCGTTCAGCACCCCCTGATAGTTGCCCTCAGTGATCAGCGCGATCGTATAGCGGATAAAGTAGTTCCAATCGACGACCAACAGAACGAAGATAAAGAACGATCCGCCAATAGCCAAGCCCAGAGCCGTGAAAATGTAGGCTCTGTTGCGCCAGAAGAATGAGTCGTTCGTTTGTGCTTTACTTATCGCCATAGACTTGACCCCACAGCGGCGGCGCCGAGTGCGTTCCCTTGCCTTTTGAGACGACGCGGCTAAGGAAAATGTTGCTTATCTCGTCGCTATCGCCGGCAAGCAGCGCTTTGGTCGAACACATCGAGGCGCACATCGGCGGTTTGCCCTCCGCCATACGATTTTGCCCGTAGGTTTCAAACTCAAGCTCCGAATGGGTTTCTTCGGGTCCGCCTGAACAAAATGTGCATTTGTCCATTTTGCCCTTCGTGCCGAATGCGCCGTTTTTCGGAAACTGCGGCGCGCCAAACGGACACGCGAAGAGGCAGTAGCTGCAGCCAATGCACTTTTTCTTGTCGTGCAATACCACACCGTCTGCGCGAATGTAAAAGCAGTCGGCAGGACAGATCTTCTGGCACGGCGCGTCAGAGCAGTGCATGCAAGCCACAGACAGGCTCATCTCCTCGCCCACGATCCCCTCGTTGATCGTTACGACCCGTCGGCGGTTGATGCCGACCGGAATCTCGTGAGCCTCTTTGCAGGCGACTACGCAGCCGTTGCAACTGATACAACGACCTTCATCGCAATAAAATTTCATTCTTCCCATATTTCGCCCCTCCTTTAATTTATTGAAACTAAGCCGCTCTTTCGATCCGCACGAGCGAAATCTTGCTTTCGGGGCAAGAGGTCTGCTGATCGTAGCCGTAGCTTGCGACTTGGTTCGAGTTTTCACCCAGCGCGTTTGGCACGGTGCCGTCAGGGAATCTGTCAGCGAGGCTTACGCCCGACCACCAGCCCGAAAACACCTGCGGCATAAACGCTTGATTGGGCAGGATCGTGTAGCTGTAAAACGCCCGCACCTTGATCTTGCCGCCGTTTGTGCCGTAAATCCAAATATAGTCGCGATCGCTCACGCCATACGCCGCCGCCGTGTGCGGGTGAATTTCGATATACATTTCAGGCGCAAGCTCGGCTAGATACTTGCTCGCGCGAGTCTCGGTGCCTGTGCCCATGTGCTCCACGATCCGCCCTGAAACGATCGAGATCGGAAACTCTTTGCTCCAATCTTTGGCGGTCTGCTCGCTGCGATAGCGCACATCGACGCGGAAATGCCCCGTTTTGTCGGCGATCGCGGGGTATTTGTCGATGAGATCGGTGCGCGGCGAGTGCAGCCCTTCGCGGTGTTTTGGAACGGGATCGATAAACTCCCACACAATGCAGCGCGCTCTGGCGTTGCCGTATGGGACGAGTCCCGCTTCGATCGCCTTCTTGTTGATAATGCCGCTGTCGTCGGTCGTCCAAGTTTTGCCTTTTACGATCTCGCGTTCTTCGGCGGTGAGCTTGATCCCAAGCGACTCAATGTTGTCGCCCGTGATCTGCGCATAACCCTCTTTGATCGGCGATCCGACGGGGAAGCTGCCCTTTGCGGCAAGCTGGCTGACGCCGTTGTGCTCCAAGCCGAAGCGGTTTCTAAAGCCCATTCCGCCTTTGCTCACAGGTTTTTTGATGTCGTACAGCACGGGGCTTCCGCAATGCGTGTCTGTCCAGCAGGGCCACGGCAGACCGTAGTATTCGCCCGCGTGTGCGCCGCTGCCTTCGGTGGAAACGGTGTCGAACAAATGCCAGTTGAGCGTGTGCGATTGAATGCGCTCTGGCTGCCAGCCTTGCAGTCCGATCGGCTTGCACGCTTTGGAAAGCTCGCGGGTTGCACAGTCAGGCCACGCTTCAACGCCGCCAAATTTCTTGAGCGAGCGCGTGTATTCCTCGTAGAAGCCGAGCCGTTTTGCAAGCTCAAACAAGATTTTCTGATCTTGCCACGATTCGTACAGCGGCTCCACGACTTGGAAGCGCCACTGCGCCACGCGGCTGGTATTGACCGTAATGCCGCTGTTTTCGATCTGCGTCGACGCGGGCAGGACAAAGAGATTGTCGTTTTTGTCGGGAATGACCGCCGCGTCAGCTACGAACGGATCGACAAAGACGACCAATTCCGCTTTTTCTAACGCCTCTTTAACCTTGTGCGTCAGAGCGACGGTGCTTATGCCGTTGCCGATGACCACGATCGCCTTGATCGGAGTGCCGCCGTTGTACTTGGCGTTTTCCTCGTCCAAAACGGCAAACGGAAAGAGCGAAAGGCTGTTGCCCACTTTGGTCATCATTTCGGGCGATTTGAAGCGGTTTTTGAGCCACTCGTAATCGACCTCCCACTGCCCCGCGTAGTATTTCCACGAGCTTTCCGCCACGCCGTAGTAGCCCGGCAGTTCGTTGGCGAGGCAGCCCATATCGCTTGCGCCCTGTACATTGTCGTGTCCGCGCAAGATGTTTGTGCCGCCGCCGTTGATCCCCACATTGCCCAGCAGAAGCTGCAAAATGGGTCCAATGCGCGTATTTGACGAGCCGATCGTGTGCTGCGTGTAGCCCATCGCCCAGATCAGCGTGCCGGGTTTAGTCGCCGCGAGTAGCCGTGCGACTTTGACAACCTCCTCCGCTTCGCACTGGCAGATGTTTGCCACAACTTCGGGCGTGTATTGATCGCACTCTTTGAAGATCTCGTCGATCCCATAGACGCGATCATCGACAAACTTTTTGTCATATAGCTTTTCGTCGCGCAGAATGCGGATCAGCCCGTAGACAAACGGAATGTCCGTGCCGGGGCGAATGCGTACAAACAGATCACTCTTTGCGGCGGTCTTGGTGTAGCGCGGATCGATGACGACCAGCTTGCCGCCGTTGCACTCTCTGCCCGTAAGAATGTGCTGCATGGCGATCGGGTGATTGACTGCGGGGTTTGCGCCCATAACCAAAACCAGCTTGCTATTTTGCATATCCTGCACGGGATTTGTCATCGCGCCGTAGCCCCAAGTATTCGCCACGCCTGCGACTGTCGGGCTGTGGCAGATCCGTGCTTGGTTGTCGATGTTGTTCGTGCCGAAAAAGGCAGTGAATTTGCGAATGTAGTATTCGCACTCGTTGCTCACTTTGGACGAGCCGATAAACATTACGCTATCGGGTCCAAACTTCTCGCGCAGATCGCCAAGTTTCGTTGCGATCTTGTCGAGCGAACTTTCCCAACTGACGCGCTGCCATTTGCCGCCGACCTTTTCGATCGGGTGTTTGAGGCGGTTTATCGCGCGGTAGCGGTCGATCATATCCGCGCCTTTGCAGCAGTGTCCGCCGCGGCTGATCGGGTGATCTTGCGCGACCTCTTGGCGTATCCAGACGCCGTCTTTGACTTCGGCTTTCACCCCGCAGCCGACAGAGCAGTAGCAGCAGATGGTCTTGACGATCTTCGATCCTGCGTGCGCCTCTTTGAGTTCCGTTTCAGTCGCCGTGCGGATCGCCTCATCAGACGCAAGCGCACCAACCGTGCCAAATGCGCCCGCAAGCGCACCGAATTTGAGAAACGATCGCCGTCCTATGCGGCTCGTAATTGTTGACATATTGATAATCCTTGTTTTGGTTGTATCACGCTCACGGCGTGCTGAAAAACAAGCGCTACCACGCGCACACACACCCCACTCGGCAATCTTGGTTTCGATCGCCGAGAAAGTCGATAAAAAAGTGTGCGTACGCATAATCTACCTTACGCTTTTTCGATCCGAACAAGCGTGCATTTGGTCTCCGGACAAGTGGTAACAATGTCGTAGCCATAGCTCGTAACTTGGTTCGAATTTTCGCCCATCGCATACGGAGCAGTCCCCTCAGGGTAGCGGTTTGCCAGATTTTCGCCGCGCCAAACTCCTGAGAAGTTTTGCGGCAAAAAGATCGAGTTTTCATCGATCGTGTAGCTATAAACCGCCTTGACCTTGATCTTGCCCTCGCTCGTACCATATACCCAGACCATATCGCCGTCTTTTACGCCGAGTTTGCCCGCAAGCTGCGGGTTGATCTCGATGTACATTTCGGGCGAAAGTTCGGCTAGATACTTGCTCGCGCGAGTCTCGGTGCCTGTCCCCATGTGCATAACGATCCGCCCCGTAACAACATTTACGGGGTAGTTTTTGACCCATTCCTCTTTGTCCTGTTCGCTCTGGTAGCGCAGGTTCGCGCGGAAGTGGTTCTTCTTGTCGGGGAAAGTCGGGTAGGTACCGACTAGATCCTGACGGAAGCTGTGAAGCGGTTCGCGGTGCATTGGGATTTTGTCGGGGAAGTTCCACGCAACCGCCCGCGCTCTGCCGTTGCCGTAAGGACACAAGCCCGCCGCCAACGCCTTATCGACAAGCGTGTTTGTCGCGTCTGTGGCGAAGTTTTTGCCCTTGACCTTTTCGCGCTCCTCGTCGGTTAGCTTGATGCCGAGCGATTCGATATTGTCGCCCGTCATTCGCGCGTAACCCGCCGCCACGCTCGATCCCGCAGGTTTGTTTCCCGCAAGCAAGGAAACTTTGCTGCCGTCCGCCTCCTCGCGCTCAACGCCCCAATTTTCTCGAAATCCCATACCGCCGCCCTGCATAACAGGCTTTGAAACATCGTACATTACGGGTGTTCCGGGGTGTTTGGTGCTCCAGCATGGCCACGGCAATCCGTAGTACGCTCCCGCCATTTCGCCGTAACCAGCGAGGGTAACGCGATCGAACATGTGCCAATTTTCCTGCTGCGATTTGAGCCGTTCGGGTGTGATCCCTTGCAGTCCGATCGAGCGGATCGCATCGCACATTTCGCGCGTCGCGTCCTCAGGCCACTGGTAGTCGCCGCCGCCCTTGCCCAGCGATTTGACAAGCGGTTCGTAAAAGCCCATTCGCTTTGCCAGATCAAACAAAATCTCGTGATCGGGACGCGCTTCGTAGAGCGGTTTTACGACTTGCGATCGCCACTGGTAGCTGCGGTTTGTCGCCGCGACGGAGCCGCTGGTTTCGACTTGGCTCGCCGCAGGGAGCAAGAACAGATTGTCCGTGCGATCGGTGATCACCGCCGCGTCATTGACATACGGATCGATGAAGACGACCAGATCGAGCTTGTCAAGAGCCTCTTTGACCTTGTGCGTCTGCGTAACGGTTGTGATCCCATTGCCGATCACCACGAGCGCCTTTAGCCCCGTGCCTGCGTTGTTCTCTGCGTTTTGCTCGTCGAGTACGCCCCAGCAGAAGTTTGAGAGCGCAAAGCCTGTCGATTCCATCATCGTTTTGGATTTGAAGCGGCTTAGCAGATAGTCGTAATCGACCTTCCAGCGTCCCGCAAAGTACTTCCATATCCCCTCCGCCAAACCGTAGTAACCCGGCAGGCTGTCGGATAGGTTGCACATATCGCTTGCGCCCTGTACATTGTCGTGTCCGCGCAAGATGTTGCAGCCGCCGCCGGCTTTTCCCATATTGCCGAAGATCATCTGCATAATCGGTCCCAAACGGGTATTGCTCGTGCCGATCGTGTGCTGCGTCCAGCCTTGATTCCAGATAAGGCAGCCCGGTTTTGCCGCCGCGAATGTCCGCGCTACGAGTTCGACCTCCTCAGCCTTGCAGCCGCAAACCGACGCAACCTGTTCGGGCGTCCATTTCTCGGCTTCGGCAGCGATCGCTTCGTAACCATAGATCCGATCACGGATGAAATCTTTGTCCGTCCAGCCGTTCTTGATCGCCAAGCGGATCAAGCCGTACATAAACGGAATATCTGTTCCCGTGCGAATCCGTACAAAGATGTCGCTTTTTGCTGCGGTTTTCGTATAGCGAGGATCGATCACGATCACTTTTGCCTTATTTGTCTCTTTGGACTTCAAGATGTGCTGCATTGCCACGGGGTGATTGACCGCTGGGTTTGCGCCCATGATCAAGATCGCCTCTGAAAGCTGCATATCTCCAAGATGGTTTGTCATGCCACCATACCCTAGTGTATTCGCCACACCGGCGACTGTTGGGCTGTGTCAAATGCGTGCTTGGTGATCGATATTGTTGGTTCCAAAAAACGCCGCAAACTTTCTAATGTAGTACGACTGTTCGTTGGACACCTTTGCCGATCCAAGCCACATTACGCTGTCTGGTCCGTGCGCTTCGCGGATTTCGCTCAATTTCGTAGCGATCTTGCTCATTGCATCGTCCCACGAGGTGGTTTTCCACTTGCCGCCGACCTTTTCGTATGGGTGGCGCAGGCGGTTTGTGCCGCGCACTTTATCGATGAGATCCGCGCCTTTACAGCAGTGTCCCCCAGCGCTGATCGGGTGATCTTGCGCTACCTCTTGACGAATCCATACGCCGTCTTTGACCTCGGCGATCACGCCGCAGCCGACTGAACAGTGCGTGCAGATGGTCTTAACATTCACACTTCCCTTGTGCGCTTCGAGAAGCTCCAATTCCGTAGCGGGGCGAATTGCTTCACCTGACGCCAGCGCGTTGGTCGCTCCGAAAACGCCCGCCAAAGCGCCGATCTTTAGAAACGATCGCCGACCTAAACGGTTGTTTAACGCATTCATTTTTCCTCCTTCATCAGATACACGCAACTATTTTGCGGCTTTATAAAACAGATCCCATTGCGGCGTTTTGCGGTAGAGGATCTCGTTTTTGCGCGATCGCCCTACAACAACGCCATTTTGACCTGCGGTTTCGCCTCTGCTATATGTTTGCGTAGTACCTACGACAACGGCGGCTCCTACGGCAAGCACAGCGCCTGCTGTACCCGCCCGTTTGAGAAACTCGCGCCTGCTTGGTGACAGTTCGCTCATTTTGACTCCTTTCTAAGAGATGTTATATTTGCCCTATGATGATACCACCAATACACAATTTGATCCCTAAACGCTCCTAATTATTTTTATTAAGCAACCTTTATGGCGTATCGATCGTTGCCATATTAGTGCGGGTGTCTGCGATCGACTGTCTGCGCTTTTTCTTTGGCAAGCGAGGCGTAAAACTCCGCTTCAAAAATAAGAAATCGTTCCAGTAGCACGGCGGCAGATGTGTAGAGCTTTGCGTTGCCGTTTTGTTTAATGCGTTCTGCGAATTTGTGCGCAAAAGGTTTGATCACCTCATCGTAGAGTTTGTTG